>NZ_JBLYNV010000008.1:0-129392 GCF_049310165.1 Endozoicomonas sp. ALE010
CCTGACTGAACTACTTGAACAGTTCATCTTCACTTCTGTTAATCATGGATGTTGATAGTAAATATTGTGCATTTTATGCTCGAGTGAATGAATTAATGAGAACCATTCTCTTCATGCGTAAGCCCTGCCCGTTAATTTTACAGTATTAACTCACTTCAAGATATTTCTTATCTGATTCAGTTTTTTGATTAGTATTAAATACTCATTATAAAATTCTTTTAGTTTTACACCATCTATTTTTACATATTGCGTCTTATTCTCACGCCACTCATACCTGTCCACAGCAAGAGAAACATGAGTGGAAGCAGTATCAGACTCTTTGGGCATCGCTGTCAGTTTATCTATCTCATAATCGCTCATGATTAAAAATCACTTTAGATATTGATTTTGTTGACAACCTTCTAAAATCCCATCTCCGAAATCAGCAGCCATTTTCATCTTCTGATCCATTGTATCTTGTGTTGGGATGTCGTATATCATATTTATTAATTCTCTTCCAGACTCTGTATTTTGCTTATTAAAATCATTTGAAATACTTTCCTTAGATTTACCAACTTGCCTTAACATCATTATCATGTATGAAGTTCTCGCCAACGAGCCACATGAAGTTGTTTTATCATATTTTTTATAATACTTTCTATTCAAGTAACTCTTATCAGCACTAAGGTTATTAACGCTTTTAAGCAAATTAACTTCCTCTACATTATCAGCCTTTTTAATAAGAATAGGATTCTTTCCTTTTAAGCTTGGATCTTCACTACACCCATTAAAATATCCATCGGAAAATGTTGCAGCAGAATACAAACGTCCTTTTTCTGTTAGTCTGATTTTTTCAGAAAAAGTAACATGAATAACAGTATCAACAAAGTCTCTATTTATATCGTTGAATCTCTTTAATACTTCTTCTTTAGACTTACCAAACTGCCGATCAAGCATTACACCATAACTTATTGCCGCCCCTATACCACAATATGTATTTTGATCAAACTTTGTATAATAATCCTTAGATAAATAATCAAGCTCTGAATTATAGGTTAATTGCTTTGTAATTTCGTCTGAATACTCACAACTATTACCATCCCAAGTCCAATTTACAATTTTTTGACTTTCAGAAACTTCAAGCTTTGTAGTGCATGAACTTTTTAAGTCATACCCACCAAATATTGTTGTTTTTTTATTACTATAAAGTGTGCTGCCTACAACATTATATTCAGTTTTACTACTAGAAGTTTCAGGAATATGAACACTACTTTTTTTCGAATAAATATATAGCTTATTTCCATTTGGAAGATTCATTATCTGAGCAGGGTAACCCCATATTCTGGAATATGTATTTATATCTTTACCCAACCAACTATTCAATACTGCGGAATAGTTCTCGGACGATCTAATTGCACAACCAGTTATTAACATTGTTGCAACTATTGGTATAACTTTAATCCATTTAACCATTAGCTATTGATCTCTCTTCTACTTCCTGGAAGCCGAGCATCAGCTGTTCTTAGTTGATGTTTAAAACCTCGATTTCCTCTTACAATTTCTTTCCCGTTTTTATCAATGGTAATTATTGTTTCTTTTACAATATTCTTGTATTTACCACTTTCTTCAAACTCGAAACTGACAATATCAGATTTATAAATCCATTGTTGTGATCCAAGTGCTAGAAAGCTATACGTGCAATCATCAATAGTTACGTAATGTGCGTGTAGTGCTTTCGTATTTCCACCCTTACTTGGAGGGCGACTTTTTTCTTTCAAAAAAACAGAATAATTCTGAATTTTTTTGTTCAAAATTTTGTTCATTAATACTACTCAGAGGTAATGAAGCAAGAAGTTTTCAATTTTACCAATAATGCTGAGGTTGCACCATTGGCAGCTAACAGTCGTTTACATGAATCATGTTTCGCATAACATACTCTAGATTCGCTATACGTACCAGCCGAACCCCCCATACAAAAAATGTAACTGTTCAGCACCCCTCACATAAATCTGGCATTTTCTGATTTTTATACCATTCTCTTAAGCACTTTTATTTACCAACATTCGCCAACATGGTTCCAGAGCTGCCTACAACTATGTCGACTGAGACGCTCTTGAAAGAGAATGCACAGTTGTGCATAAGAGTTCCCTGTCTGGAAGAACGATGTAGAGAATTGGAAGAAAGGGTTAGCAAGAACAGTCAAAACAGCAGTAAGCCACCATCGTCTGATGGTTATCAAAAACCTTGTAAAAGCAGTGATTCCAGAGATAATCCCGCCGATACCGATGAAGGTGCTGATGCATCAAATAATGACAAACCCAATCCAAAAAGTCTGAGACAGTCTTCCGACAATAAATCCGGTGGACAGAAAGGGCATCAGGGAACTTGCCTCAAGCAGGTCGATAACCCTAATTATATTGAGTTCCTTCAGGTTAAAGAATGCCATAAATGTCAGGTTTCTCTCCTTGATAAGGAGTCGGTCAAATATATTGAGCGACGGTGTTTGAGCCAGGAAAGCTTGGTGAATTTGAAGTAACTGCCTATAAAGCTGAGGTCAAAATCTGCACATGTGGTTGCAAAAATCAGGCTAAATTCCCGGAAGGTGTAACTGCAGCCGTGCAATATGGCCCAGCTACTCAGGCTGTGGCCGTCTATCTTAATCAATATGATTTCGTACCGGATAAGCGTGTGTCAGAGTATTTTAATACGCTCTATAAAGATGAGTGTCAGCGCTGGAACGGTAGCCAATTTTGTGGCCAGGACCCATGAAAACCTGGCCTCTACTGAGGATGCCATTCGTGACGCCTTGCAGGAAACGGCAGTTGCCGGAGTCGATGAAACTGGCATGCGGGCCGAAGGCTCTCTTTATTGGTTACACGTTATGCGGGATGACCAATGGACACTTTACTACCAGGCTGAAAAGCGGGGTCGTGAGGCCATGGATGCGATGGGCATACTACTTACGTTTGTCGGCGTTCTGGTTCATGATCATTGGAAATCCTACTTTTCATATGCGGCAGTTCACGTTCTTTGCAATGCCCATTACCTGAGGGAGCTTTTGGGCATTGTTGACCGGGACGGCAATCAACTGGCGTTACGTCTGATGAAATTGCTCAGGCTTTCCTGGCATTATTGCAAGGGCTTTAAGACCATAGGTATGCTACAAATGCCGGGTGTTATCCATGAACGTATTGAGAAGATTTATGACCGCTTACTTCAGCGGGCATTAACGAAAGAAGTCGCCTATATGGAGAAACAGCGGCAAGAGCTCGGCCGTAAGAAAGTCAAAAATACCAAAGCCTACAACCTCTTCAAACGACTCATTGAGTTCAAAACTGAAACACTGCGGTTCATGTCAGATTTTACAATCCCCTTCGACAACAATGGCAGTGAACGGGATATTCGCATGGCCAAGTTAAAGCGGAAAATCTCAGGCTGCTTCAGGATTGCGGACGGAGGTGCTTTTTTTGCACGGATTCGGAGCTATCTGTCGTCAGCTAGAAAATAGGGTATGGATATATACCAGTCACTACTTAGAGCTGTTCAGAATTACAGCAATATGCCTTTGCTGGGTGCTGAATAGTTACCTGCCATGAAAACTTTTGAGTTTAACCAAAGCTCACTTGATACGGCCTTATCCCTCAATATATGACACGATTTTGCCGGTGATCAGGTACAGACACGGAGCCGCTTTCTGACGGGCGATACTATTATCACCAGCACTGGTGCCGCACCTGAGAAAACCACCTGGCAAATCGGCCTGGGCGCTAATTATATGATTAGCAATAATCTGACCGCATCTGTCAATTACGATCATACCTGGAAGTCTGGTTTTGATGCTGACACTAGCAGTGCCAAATTGAGATACGACTTTTAATCATTGATAGTAAATGGAGCTTTGGGTCGTAGCTCCATTGAGTACTTTTATACTTCAACGCTCGAGTGGATTAGCATATTCCGGCTTAATGCCAAGCGCTTCAAGGTAATCTGGCAGGTTGAGTATGCAGAGGAAATCGCTCCAGGGTAAAAAAATAAACTTATTCTGGAGAAAGTGTCGTATATCTTCAGCTTCCGAGGAGTATACAAAAGCGGCCAGCCAGTTCACATCACTCAGGCTTTGCATATGAGCCTCATATAACGCATCACTGCTGATTTCTATTTCTGTGGGCAACTGTCCTGTGGCACCATCAATACCCTGCCGGGCTTTTGCCAGATTATGGATATTCATGCATCCCTTTGCTGTTGAATCTAATGCCTTGGGGTTAATCCCTGCTTGAATCATCCCCCGCCGGAAATGGGAGTCTCTTTTGATCAAGTAGTACAAAAGACATGCCTGATAACAGGGGATTGGCAGGTTTTTATCCTCTTTGGTCAAGCTTTTTCTGAGAATCTCTTTTTGAGGCTCAGCCAGAAAACCGGCAGCCCATGGGGACATCAATATCATGTTGACCAGCCCGGAGTCTGGGGAGGTCATTTGCTTCAGGGCCCGGAACATACTTTGTTGCAGTCTGTCTCGCTCTGCACACAGTGCGTACTCATCACCGGGCAGCATTCTGTTAGCCTCAATCTCAATAATGGTCTTCTGATTAGCGAGGTTGAATTTTTGTGGTTGCAGTGGAAACAATCCCGGAGCGTATGCATTAGCTATTTGCTGGCCAAACTTCGTCAGGGCATTGATTATTTTCTCTGCTGCTCCATCGTGGGCAAATAATGCTGAGTTTTCACGAATGTAGGCGTCGCGCGCCCTGCATCTGAACGACGAGAGTTGTTTAGTGCCCACCTTGATCGTCATCCCCCGGTGGTGATCATATCCTTCTGGCATGGTAATCGCCAGATCCCGACGTTCAAATGCGAGATTACTGGCCAGGTTTTTTGCTGACTCGTCGTCCCAACCCTCTGTAATCAGCTTTTCCAGGCTTTTGATACAATCTCCCACACTTTGAATGCGGTCGTAGGACGCTTTTATGCCTGTTCGCCCATTTGCCATACGGACATTGATCAAATCGGCGATCATCAGGTTAATGATGAATTTTTTTGACCTGTCATCAACAGCACAATCTGACAGGTCGTATTTGTTCAAAAGAACATTCTGAAATAATTCATAGTTGATAATTGCGGCATGTAATTGAGTAGTAGCAACTTTTGCCTGCAACTCCTCCAGGCACTTCTCTTCTTCAAAGCCAAGCCAGGATGCATCATAGTAAAACTCCAGTTTCCCATTGTTTGACGCCTGTCCTGGCGTTTGTGCATGTTTCCGGGATGTTGTCTGAGCCAACACAAGAGTATCAGGTGCTAAAGGATTCATCGTTGTCGGCGCTCCTGCCATTCACGTTATTTGATTGACATACAGAGTTACAACTTTTATTGACTGGGTGTTCGTGCATAAGTTCAATTTTTTTCACTGCTGACAAAGCTAATCGTTCAGGTTATAAAATATCCAAATCCAGTTGCAGGAACTAAAAAAAATCAACGGCTGAGAATTAAACAGAAAACTTAGATTTTATACCTAAAAGACGCTGACAATCTTTTTTGTTATATTGTCAAACCATTAAACAAACCAAAGACCAGCACAACCTGGTAAACGACTCGGACTGAGTTGATGTAAACGAGAGCAAGCTGTGACGTCACTGAATAACACAATAATTAGCCATGGAAGCGTTATTGCACGTCAACTGACGTCCTCCGGATTTTTCAGGCTCAATCACCTCAGAACACTCTGTCAGGTTATTCTGATTATCCTGCTTGCCAGACAGCTGGCTATGATCACATGGCAGCTTCTGCCAGATAACCCGACCGGGCACTCAACAGTCCAAAGTATCAAGGCACAGATCCCGACAGCCCGAACTACGGCCAACAACAATCCGCTTTCTGCGCTGGAAAACCTGCAGCTGTTTGGTAAACCACCCGCCCCACAGCAAACTCCTGTTCCGGAAGATGTCCCCGTGTCACGCCTGGCGGTGCGCATCACCGGCCTGGTTGCCAGCAGTAACCCGGATGAATCTCTGGTCATTATTCGTTCCGGGTCTTCTGATGCCACCTATCGGCCCGGCGACACGCTGAAAGGGACACGGGCAAAAGTGGACAGGATTTATGCTGACCGGGTCATCATTCGTAATGGTGAGCGGTACGAATCACTGCTGATGTACCCGGATGAAGCCAGAAAAGGCCCCGCTATTCAAACAACCTCAGCAAACCGTCCCAAAAGCCGTGCTGTTGCCGATATTCGCCGAAAGCTTCAGGATAAACCGGACTCCTGGACAGAGATCGTGACCATTTCACCCGTGCGCAGAGACGGGAAATTGCAGGGATACCGGGTCAATCCGGCCAAATATCCGGACTATTTTTCTCAGCTTGGCCTTAAAGCCAACGATATGGCTGTGGCTATCAACGGTTATGACCTGACAAACACCAGTGAAGCCATGAAAGTCATTGGACAACTGTCTTCAATGACTCAGCTCTTATTAACCATTGAGAGGGATGGCCAGCGTTTTGAGATTGACCTGTCTTCCTGATTATTAAGATATACAAAGGTGCCGCTATGTTTTCATCGTCGGTGTGCGCAGGGGAAATCCGTGCACTGATATCCAGGACGCGTTTTTTATCCCTGCGTTGGCCGCAGGCGCTATTAACAGCCATACCGTTTGCGCTGGCGTTGCCTTTATCACCCGCTGTACTGGCCAGCAGTTCTTCTGCACCGAACTATAACTCTCTGGGAACGGGCAGTTATGCATCCGCCCATTCCCTGTATTCCGCCAGTTTTGACAAGGCGGATATTAAAGAGTTTATCCGCACGGTCAGTGCCAACCTGAACCGCACCATCATTATTGATCCCGGCGTTCGGGGTGAGGTGACTATCCGGGCTTATGAGCAACTGAACCGGCAACAGTACTATCAGATGTTTCTGTCGGTACTGTCCGTTCATGGGTTCGCGGCGGTTGAAGATGCAAATGGCCTGGTCAAAATCATACCGGACAAAAATGCCCGCACCTCGTCCATACCAGTGGTGGCCGGTAAAAAGCTGGGCGAACAGGTCGCCCATGGTGGTGATGAGATGGTCACCTGGGTTCTGCCGGTAAACCATGTGCCTGTCCGTGAGTTGTCACCTATTCTCCGACAACTGGTTGATAATTCAGGCAGTGTCGTACATTACGATCCGTCGAATATTCTGATTCTCAGTGGCCGGGCCAATAACCTTGAGCGTGTTGCCGAGGTGGTTCGTCGTGTTGATCAGGCAGGCATGCGCAATATTCAGATTGTCCAGCTGTTCCATGCCTCCGCCAGTGAGATGGAACGGATTCTTATGTCGATCTACGCCGGACAGGGTCAGAAAGCCAACGGTATGCCCCCCGTCATTGTCAGCAACGAGGCCAGCAACCAGATCATTCTCTCTGCCGATACCCAGACCCTGCAACGCATGAAAAGCCTGTTGCAGCAGATGGATGCCGAGCGTAAGTCCACTGGTAATATCCGTGTCTTCTATCTCCACTATGCCAAAGCAGAAGACCTGAAAAAGGTACTGGACGGCGTTGGTAAAATGCTGATTGCCTCTGGTAACCGCAGTAAAAGCGCGTCCGGTGATTACAGCATTGAAGTCCATGAGCAGACCAACGCGCTGGTGGTCACCGCACGCCCTGATGTGATGCAGGCCATGGAATCTGTGATTGAGCAGCTGGATATCCGCCGTGCCCAGGTGATGGTGGAAGCCATTATTGTTGAAGTGGCGGATGGGGATGGCATTAACCTGTCATTCCAGCTGGCCAACGCAGATGGCACCAGTCTGATGCAGTTCCAGGATGGTTCAAGCGTTCCTATCGGGGAAATTCTGATGGGGATGAAAGAGGCTGAAGGTGAGAAAGGATCAACCGTAGTTACGACTGATCCCAATACAGGCCAATTAATCACTACCACAAACCCGGATAAAGATGGGGATTACACCGCCCTTGCCGCAGCACTGGCAAAGGTCTCCGGCGCAGCCTTCAGTATCACCTCCGGTGACTGGACCGCACTGCTTCAGGCCGTCACCACATCCAGCCAGTCCAATGTGCTGGCGACACCAAGCCTGCTGACTCTGGATAATGAAGAAGCCTCCTTTATTGTCGGTGATGAAGTGCCCACACTCACTGGCTCCACGCCCAGCTCCGGTAACGATAACCCTTACCAGACCATTGAGCGTAAAGAAGTGGGTGTCAAACTGACCGTCACGCCACAGATCAATGCCGGAGATGCCGTTAAACTGACCATTGAGCAGGAGGTTTCCAGCGTTAATGGCCGCACTCCCGTTGATGTGACCTTTGCCACCCGCAAGGTAAAAACATCGGTGATGGTGAAAACCGGGGATACCGTTGTTATAGGCGGACTGCTGGATGAAAACGTCCAGGAAAGTGTTTCAAAAGTACCGCTGCTGGGTGATATACCCGTCCTTGGTCATCTGTTCCGTTCGACCTCCAGCAAAAAGGTGAAGAAGAACCTGATGGTCTTCCTTCGTCCGACCATTATTCGGGATGATCTGACCATGAACGCCATCAGTGGCCAGAAGTACGACCTTATCCGTGCTTACCAGCTGGACAGGCAGGCCCGGGGTATTTCATTGATGCCCGGTTTCGACACCCCGGTGCTCCCGGAACAGCCAACGGCCCGGGATTTCCTTGATGAACTCAGACGTCAGATGGATGAAGAGTCTGCCGAAGCTGAAAAGGCTGTCGAGCTGGAAAAAGCCTCAACTCAGGCATCCATAAAACCAGTTCGTCGTACCGGCGGGGAAAGGTAATGACCGAAGCAGCCCTGAACCCTGATACAGCCCTGAGCCCTGATACAGCTTTAAGCCATGGAACATCACAATGGGAAGAGCAAGCCCTGAGTGAAGCGCTGGCCCTGACCATTGAGAAACGGATGAGGGATTCGGTAACCCCCGGGCCAGACTCTGTCAGCCCGGAAAGAAAACGCAACTTGCCGTTCTCTTTCGCCCGTCGCTTTAACTTGCTGCTCACATACAATCACCAGGGCAATGCTCAGGTCTGGTACAAAGGGCTGCCGTCTACTGCAGCACTGCAGGAGGTCAGACGTTTCGCAGGCGTATCACTGACCCTGACAGCCCTGGACGATGATGAGTTTGAGCAGAAACTGGCCAATCATTATCAACAGGACTCCTCCGTTGCACGACAACTCATGAACGACATCGGCAATGATGAAGGTCTTCAGGCCCTGGCAGAAGAACTGCCAGAAGATGAAGACCTGCTGGAAGCCGACGACGGTGCACCGATTATCCGCCTGATCAATGCCATGCTCAGCGAGGCCATCAAGGAAGGTGCCTCTGACATCCATATTGAAACCTTTGAGCGAAACCTGACCGTTCGTTTTCGTGTTGATGGTGTTTTACGGGAGATCCTCCGTCCCCAGCGCAAGCTGGCAGCCGTGCTGGTGTCCCGGGTAAAAGTCATGGCCAGGCTGAACATCGCGGAGAAGCGTATTCCCCAGGATGGTCGTATATCCCTTCGTCTTGGTGGCCGTGCCGTCGATGTTCGTGTCTCAACCCTGCCTTCTCGCCACGGTGAACGGATCGTTATGCGTCTGCTGGATCGCAACAGTGTCCGGCTGGACCTGGCCAGTCTTGGCATGGAAGGCACACTTTGCCAACAGTTTCGGGAGCAGTTGCACAAACCCCATGGCATCCTTCTGGTCACCGGCCCTACCGGTTCCGGCAAGAGTACCACGCTCTATGCGGGGCTGAGTGTTATTAACAACAGTGAGCGCAACATTCTCACGGTTGAAGACCCTGTGGAGTACGAACTGGAGGGGATTGGCCAGACCCAGGTTAATCCAAAGGTGGATATGACCTTTGCCCGGGGGCTGCGGGCAATTCTACGACAGGACCCGGATGTGGTCATGATCGGTGAGATCCGTGACCTGGAAACCGCCGAAATTGCCGTACAGGCGTCGTTAACCGGACACCTGGTACTCAGCACACTGCACACCAATACCGCCGTCGGTGCCGTCACCCGCCTCCGGGATATGGGGGTTGAGCCCTTCCTGCTGGCCTCAAGCCTGCTGGGAGTACTGGCCCAGCGTCTGGTCAGAACACTCTGCCCGGACTGCCGACAACAACGCCCTGCCACCGACCTTGAAATCAGCCTGATGGGGCTTTCGGCAAACCATTTGCTGTGGCAATCCACCGGTTGTGAGGCGTGTCATAACACGGGTTACCGTGGCCGAACCGGCATCCATGAACTGTTTCTGGTCAATGACCGGGTTCGCCAGCTGATTCATGATGGTACCGGTGAACAAGTCATTGAACAGGAAATACGTCATTCGTCGAATAGTATTCAAACGGATGGTTTCAGAAAAATTCTCAGCGGCATCACCACTCTGGAAGAGGTGATGCGTGTCACCAGGGAATAACAGCCTATGAGCGTATTTGCTTACGAAGCCCTGGATGCCAAAGGGAAAAAAAGTAAAGGCGTCATAGAAGCCGACTCACCTCGTCAGGTGCGGCAAAAGCTGCGGGTTTCCGGGCTCAATGCCATCGCCGTCAGTGCAGCCACTGGCCAGGAAACGTCGGATACGACCCAAAATAAACGTTCATCATCGAGCAGCCTGTTTCGCTCCTTGTTGCAAAGACAGGCAACCGATGCGGAAGTCGCACTGCTGACACGGCAACTGGCGACGCTGGTTGCTGCGGGCATCCCCCTGGAAGAGTGTCTGCAGGCACTGGTAAGACAGCTGCGCAAACCGCACCTGAAATCCATTGTCACCACGGTTCGTTCAAAAATTCTTGAAGGGCAATCGCTGGCGGACAGCCTGGCCTGCTACCCGAAAACCTTTGACCGGCTTTACCGTTCCATGGTGGCGGCTGGTGAAAAATCAGGCCACCTGGATGGCGTGCTGGAAAGGCTGGCCGACTTCACCGAGCACCGCCAGAAAATCAAAGGGCAACTGATTCAGGCCATGATCTACCCGGCCATCCTGACACTGGTGGCCATTGGTGTTGTGGCGGCGTTGTTGGTGACCGTAGTCCCCACAGTGGTCGAACAGTTTGCCCATATGGGGCAACAGCTGCCCGCCATGACGCTCACTCTGATCAGCATCAGTGACTTTGTTCGTGCCTATGGACCGGGCATTGCCATGGCGCTACTTGTCACCCTGGTAATACGCCAACAGATCCTGCAGCGAAGCCGAACCTGCCGACTGGTACACGACCGCTGGCTACTAAAATTGCCACTGATTGGCAGTGTTCTCAGCGGAGTCGATGGTGCCCGTTTTGCCAGAACCCTGAGCATACTGACCAGCAGTACCGTGCCATTACTGGAAGGAATGGGGATTGCAGCAAAGGTGTTGGTGAATCAACACATGCAGGCGTCGCTGCTTAACGCCGCTGAGCGGGTCAGGGAGGGGTCTTCCCTCTGGCAGTCACTGGAGCAGACCGAACTGTTCTCCCCCATGATGCTTTACATCATTGCCAGCGGTGAAAAGTCCGGTGAACTGACCGGCATGCTGGCCAGGGCGGCAGATAATCAGGATCAGCAATTTGAATCCCAGGTAAATATCGCACTGGGCATTTTCGGCCCATTGCTGATTGTTTCCATGGCCGGTGTCGTACTGTTTATCGTTATGGCCATTTTGACGCCAATGCTGGACCTGAACTCA
The DNA here is from genome assembly GCF_049310165.1 of Endozoicomonas sp. ALE010. Taxonomy (NCBI): domain Bacteria; kingdom Pseudomonadati; phylum Pseudomonadota; class Gammaproteobacteria; order Oceanospirillales; family Endozoicomonadaceae; genus Endozoicomonas; species Endozoicomonas sp. ALE010. The sequence continues at coordinate 11,620 of NZ_JBLYNV010000008.1, forward strand.
CTGGTGGGCGGTTGATGTTTGTGTACCTTCAGGGTCCGGTGGGAATGCATATCGTACTTACATTCTGGAGCCAGACTTCAGAATAAACTTTGTGGTAAAAACCAGTATCAGACCATTAGGAAAAACCAATGAACCCTCTTAATAAAAGACAGAAGCAGTCAGGTTTTACCCTGCTGGAAATCATGGTGGTGATTGTCATTCTTGGCGTACTGGCCAGTATGGTTGCCCCTAATATTATCGGCAATAAAGATAAGGCCGATCTGCAAAAAGCGGTGAGTGATATCGTTGCCCTGGAAAATGCACTGGATATGTACAAGCTGGAAAATAACAACTACCCCTCCACCCAGCAGGGACTGGCAGCGCTGGTCAGCAAACCGTCTGGCAGCCCGGAGCCCAGATCGTACCGTGACAATGGCTACATTCGTCGTCTGCCAAAAGACCCGTGGGGTAACGATTATCTGATGCTGAGTCCGGGGGAACACGGTCCTGTGGATATTTTCTCCGCTGGCCCGGATGGTCAGCCAGGCACCGATGATGATACCGGTAACTGGAACCTGGATAGCTAACCACGCCCAATGGCTAACGACGTTACACACTCCGAAACAGGACAGCGAGTAAACCAGCACGGTTTCACACTGCTGGAAATCATGCTGGTGATGGTACTCCTGGGGTTAGCCATATCCGCCATTCTTCCATCATTGATACCTGACGACAGTGGTGCACTTATGCAGAAAGAGGCCCGACGTCTGATCATGCTGGCTCACACCTCGCAGGAAAAAGCACTGCTCCATGGTATGGATATGGGGCTGCAACAGACGACCGAAGGCTATCAGTTTCTGATTTATAAGCAGGGGAAATGGCAGCCAGTCAGCGAGGACCGGACCCTCTCACCGGTCGCATTGAATAAGGCCCTGCGGTTGGCCATTTTGCCTGGTGAGTCGGTTTGGCGAGAAACACTGGAACAGGATAAAGGTTTTACCTTTGACACTGACGATAAAGCGTCTTTATCAGACTCCGAACCTAAGGCTGAACCAGATCTGTTCTTCTGGGCCTCCGGAGAGATTTCACCGGCAGAGTTAAGGCTTTTTTCTGCAGATGACCCCAGGCACGCCCTGTCCATCAATATCGAAGTACATGGCGAAATCGCCCTGATGGAAGGAGTTCAACGATGATGCCTTCCAGAGTCTCTGCGGCACAGGGTTTTACTTTACTGGAAGTACTGCTGGCCCTTGCACTGCTGGCCATTGCCGGGATGTCGGTACTGTCCATGAGCGGCGAAAGTGTGCGCAACACGCCGATACTGGAACAACGCACCCTGGCAAGACTGGTGGCGGATAATCAGATGACAGACATTCATCTGACACAGCAGTGGCCAACACTCAGCTGGCAACGGTCAGAGTATGAACTGGCTGGACAGCAATGGTTTGTCCGTTTTCGCAGTATCAAAACCGCTGATAACGATTTCCGGGCGATTGATGTTGAAGTACGCGGTGAACAGGGCGAACAAAGTCCGGTACTGGCGACACTGAGAAGCTATATGGTCAAACAGGGATGATGCAGATCAAACGACAGCTAAAGGGCTTTACCCTGTTGGAAATGCTGGCGGCCATCGCTATTTTCAGCATTATCAGCCTGAGTGCCTGGCAGATTTTTCAGGGCGTGATGACCGCCCATGATGTTGTGCTGACTAAAAATGAGCGCCTGCGACAACTGCAATACACGCTGTTGCTGATAGACCAGGACCTGCAACAAATTGCCGACCGGGGAACCCGGGTAGATAACCGGGTCACGGCGCAAAGCCTGTTCAGCGACTCCCAGATGCTGGACAGTGACGATGAAGCACTGGCACTGGTGCGCCATGGCTGGCACAACCCGGACTACCGGTTACCCAGGCCGGAATTGCAGCGGGTCTTTTATCGGCTCCGTGATAACCGTCTGGAGCGCCAGTATCATCATGTCCTCGATCCTGCATCCATCAATGTCGAGCCGGTTACCCAGATCTTATTAACCGATATCAACTCATTGAAATTCAGTTTTTACATCAATGGTCAGTGGCGGGACTCTCTGTTATTGGCTGAAGGCTCTTTACCGGAAGGACTGAAAATTGAGTTTGATATGAGCGACTTTGGACGTATAGAGCGACGCTATATACTGCCAGCATCCTGGCAGCCTGCATTATGACCGGTTTAAATAATGATTCACCACAGAGACACAGAGATACAGAGAAAGGTTTTCTTGTCTCCGTGTCTCTGTGCCTCCGTGGTAATTGCTGTTCCAGACACAAAGGCAGTAGCAAAGCCCATTACCCTGATCGCCAGCAAGGCATTGCCCTGCTGAGCGTATTGCTGATGCTGACACTGCTGGTTTTACTGGCCAATGAGTTAACGCTCTCCTTCCGCACCCAGTTGACCAGAACCCAATCCATGCAGCAACGGGAGCAGGCGCGCTGGTATGCCTTTTCCGGGGAAAGCCTGGCGATCAAAACACTGAAACAGAACTTTGAAGATGATCCGGACATCACCCATCTCGGGCAGTACTGGGCCACCAACAATGTAGTATTACCGGTTGAAGGCGGCCAGATTGCCGGTCAACTGAAAGACTCACAATCCTGTTTTAATATCAATGCCCTGGCCAAGCCGCTTACAGAAGCGAACGACACATTACAGCAGTCACCTGAAAGTCAGGTATTTTCTGCCCTGCTGCAATACCTGGAAATACCACAGTGGGAGTCAGACAGCATTACCCGGGCAACCCGAAACTGGGTCAGCAGTGAAGCTCTTCGGGAAGGCGAAAGTGACCTGGATTACCTCACCCGGCCACTCCCTTATTTAAGCAGCAAAACCCTGATGCGCGATATCAGTGAATGGCGTGCCGTGGCGGGAGTATCAACGTCCGTCGCCCAAAAAGTTATGCCTTACCTCTGTGCCCTGCCCAGTACCGAGCTGGCCATCAATGTGAATACCATTCCTGTTGACCAACCGGAAATACTGGCCGCGCTCTATATTGATCAGCTGCCCGTTGATCAGGCACGCAATATTCTGGAAACCCGGCCACGGGAAGGATGGGATGCGGTGGCCGATTTCACCAGCCAGCCATTGCTGGCCAACTTCAGCAGTACTGGCGCAGGCAAACGTCTGACCATCGTCAGCTACTATTTTGAAATGCATGCAACAGCCAATTACGGCGCAAGCGAAGTCAGACTGAACACTCTCCTGGCTCGCTCCAAAGACAACCAATTAACGGTCATTCGCCGTAAATTTGGAGGAGTTTAATGAATCCTCACCTGCTATTGAGGTTACCGGAGCATCACGACCAACCGGTTTATTGGCAGCTTTGCCCGGCGGATATCGCCACTGAAACGCTGCAGGACAACCATGGAGAACACGCTATTGCCCATGGTTTCTGGCCAACAGTATCGGATTTTATTGCACAATATGCCGACACAACCGTCAGCAGCGGGACATTGTCCGGTCAGCCAATTGCTACGATGGCCGTTACCATTCTGGTGCCATCAGCCCGGGTGACACTGCATACTCTGACTATTCAGGGACGACTGACCCCCGCTGTTCGCCAGTCCCTTCCCTGGCGTCTGGAAGAAGAGCTGGGTGATGATGTTGAAGACCTGCACGTTGCCGTTCTCCAGCATGGGGACAGTCAGGCTCATCTGGCCGTCATCAAACAGGCCGATATGGCACAGTGGCAAGGCTGGCTGACCAATGCCCGAGTGATAACCAAACGCTGGGTACCCGATGCCCTGATGCTCCCCATCGAAGAAAACCAGTGCCGTTTATTGCAGATTGATGATTTGACCATTGCCCGATATGGCCAGTGGCAGACAGCCGTCTGTGAGTCACAGTGGTTAACGCTGTTTATGGATGGCCTGAAAAAGGAGCATCCTGAACTGACGTTTTTGGAAACAGAGCAACATGCCTCGGCACCATTAACACTGCTGGCCCCCCAGGCCGGTAATACACAACTCAACCTGCTGCAGGGACAATGGCAGCCTGCCTCACCCTGGCGCCAACGACTACTGCCCTGGTGTTCCACCGCCCTGATGGCCTGCCTGCTGCTGATACTGGTAACCGCTCACTCGGTGCTGAAAACCCGTCAACTGGAACAGACTGCGGCATCTTATCAACAGCAGGCCAACAATATTTACCGGCAGCTGTTTCCGGGTGAACGGGTTGTCAGGCTGCAATCCCAGATGCGGCAGAAGTTGGCCGCGTTACAGCAACCAGAAGAAACCTCACAGAGTATGCTGGCCATGCTGGCCCAAATTACCCCGGTGCTGAATGCATTCCCCGAGCTGCAAGCCAGTTCCATGGCTTTCACTGTCAACACCAGAGAAGGTGCACGACAAAGTCTGCGTATTCAGGCACAAGCCAGTGACTTCGAGGTGTTCACCCGTTTCCGGGAACAGTTTGAACAAGATCTTAACCGGGGCGAAGGGCTGACCATTGCCATAGAAGCCCTTGAACGTACCGGAGATACAGTGACTGGCATGCTGGTGATTTCAGGAGGTGTGTCCTGATGAGCTTCCTTACCAATACCATAAACAGCACCAGCCCTTTCTGGCAAAGCATGATTGGTCGCTGGCGGCAGCTTTCCCGGCGGGAGCAGTGGCTCACTGCCACGGCACTGGTCACATTGTTTATCTGGCTGATCTGGCAGGGCCTGATGACACCGCTTACTGAACAACAGGCACTGGCAGAGAAGAAAGTGGCTGCCAGCCGCGCACAGCTGACGCAGATACAACAGCAGGCGGAGCAGGTCCTCAGTTTGAGAGCTTCAGGTGCCACTGCCCGCCCTGTCAGCAATACGCCTATGGACCAGACCATCCACCAGCTGGCGGGCAGATATCAGCTGGTAATCCAGCGGGTTCAGCGAGCCAACGGCCAGGGCGAAACGCTGGATATTGATCTGGCCAATGCCCGCTTCGATAAACTGATAGGCTGGCTGACAACATTGGAACAACAGCATCGGATCAAGGTGGCCAACATACAACTGGAAGCCACGGATACCAGTGGTTTTGTTGAAGTACGTCGCCTGCAGCTTGAACGTGGTTGATCAGAATATGACACAGGGAAAAATGGGTAAGGTTATACTGCTTTCGACGCTTGGTCTGGTCAGCTACAGCGGTTTTCTGATAGCCAATATGTCGGCGGCAACCGTTTGGCAATACCTGCCAACCCGGCAATTACCCGTCAACATGTCTGGAATTACCGGCACTCTATGGTCTGGAGCCGCCGAAAGCGTCACGCTGACGGTGTCACGAAAACCGCTGGCGCTACCAGCCATCCGCTGGCAGATTGAACCCGCCTCGCTCCTGAAGGGTGAGGTTCAGGTTTCGGTGGAGCTGGGCAATGCAGCATCCCCTGTTGAAGGCCAGGGAACGGTGGTGATTAACCGACAGACGCTGACACTGAATAATGTCGAACTGGATACCACCGCGCCGTGGTTACTCGCATCTTTACAAGACACGACAGGCGGCAACATTCCCGGTGAAGTACAAGGTAATGTCCTGCTGGAACTGGATGAGCTTATTTTAAACGACAAAGGGTGTTTGAATATTAATGGTAATGCAGCACTCACAAACAGTGGATTAACCTCACCCTTCGGCCAGTTTGATCTGGGGAATTCAACTGCACAATTAAACTGTCAGAACCGAAGCCTGATCGCCAGGGTGACACAGACATCATCCATCATAAACAGCTATGGCGATTTTCAGCTGAGCACCAGTGGCCGTTATACCTTTACCGGAAAAATGACGCCCGATGCGTCGCTACCTGCTCCGATGAAACAAGGGCTGGCTTTTCTGGGGCAGCCGGACAGCAATGGTGCCTACGCCTTTAGTTTCAAAAGCTCGATCAAATAAGCTCGATACCAGTCAATTCCCCGGTGATGCAATGGCGTAATACCGGGGTCTAGGAGCCCTGTAAAAAACCGGAGCTTTATTCAGGCTTCGGTCATTGTCTGACTCTTTGCACTTCTTCTTTTCCACGAAAATCAAGCTGTTACCCTGGCTGACCAGCCTGTCAGGCATCTATATGAAAAAAAATGGTTAACTACTTGTAAGGAATTTTCAGGTAATAGGGAAATCTAACACTCACAGGGAATAGCACCATGAAAATAACAAAATCCATGATAGATCATCCCCACCGTATCAAAGAGCCCACTCCAGAGAAACAAGGCAGTTGGCAAGGACGAAACTTGAAAGAACTGGCTCTGGCTTGCAAGAAAAAGCTCCAGCGAGTGTATGCTTATATGCGGTACAAAGATTTCCGCCGGGTGTCTGAACGTCCTGTTTCGTTAACGAATCGACATGGCCAGCCTATGGAAGATCTGGGTGAGGGTACCTTTGGCCGTGCGAAACTATGCCGCCATGGACACCGTTTCATGGTGGCCAAAAAGCCCCATGCAGATGGGAGAACAGTCACTGAAGTTATGCGTAGCAACATAGTTGATGCATTATCCCAACGCTGTTTCAATAACATTATCACTATTGAGCAAATGGTTGAGGCACAAGATAAGGTGGACCCACTGCTCGAAGAAATCAATTCCCCCGAAAAAGAGTGTGAAGTGGCCTTGAGATGCGCCGGTGATTATGTAATACCCCATGAATTAATTGACGGCGTGATCCATACGCCACTTCATGGCACAAGTATGGGTTCCTTAATCGAAGCATTGCACAACACAGGCACCCAGCCCGGGAACGATCCTGCAACAGTTAATGCCATCTCCCACAAGGATGAAAAACTGCTTGCCCACTTATTCAAACAAGCTACTTTAGCGGTTGCTTCATTACACGAAAAAGGTTATGTCCATCGGGATATAAAGCCGCAAAATTTTGTGATTGATGGCGAAGCTCGCCTGAAGCTGATCGATTTTGGCTTAGCCAGAACTGCGGGCGACCCGGAGATTGATTTAACCCCCAAGGTTTACAACCCGACAGACTTTGTGCTGCATATCGCTCTTTGCCCCCCTGGCTACAGGTCACCCGATGATCTGATTTTCCAAAATGCCAACTTAAAGGCTGAAGATGCCTGGTCTTTGGGTGTATTGCTGACAGAGATGTTTACCGGGAAGCGTTACTTCTATCGATCAGACCTGTCAGACGCTGTGGAGACGATCGAATACAAACTCGATGGACGGGATAAGGCCATTGCCGAAATGGAACGTATGGGCGTTAACAAGGAAGCGATCCAACTGGCGAAAGCTCTTTTGCATCAAAACCCAAGTCAACGGATGACTGTGGCAGAAGCACTGAAAAGCCCGTTCCTGGAGGAAGTTGATCTGGCAGCATTTGGAGCTTAGGAACTGTTAATGCTGCACTTATTACGGGGCAATTCCTTCAAGGACACTACTCTCAGTTAACGACGATGGTAGAGACCTCCATGTCGGGAGCATTCATCACAGGCAGAGTCCTGTGGAAGCCATCGCTATGTGTCTGTTACTTCTGCAGGTGGTTCACAATGATGGCAAGAGTGTCTTCTATCTTGTCAAAGCGTTCACGGGTTTCATGGCGCAACCTCCCAACATCTTGCTGAAGTGAGCTGACATCTTGCTGAAGCGATTCAATAGCTTGTTCATGTTTAGCGCTGTGCAGGAACAGTCTTTGAATGCCGTCTTGTGTATTCCTGATACTGATTTCCATGCGTTCCATAGGATCATCACTATGTCTGTTATGAGCCATATGTCCACCTGTTGTTATTGGAATAAATAGCGTAGCAGATGGTTTTGAGCTTGCCACACAACACTCAGTTTTTACTACCAGCATATTCATCAAAAATGACAGGGATCATTAACATGGAAACTCTTTTGTGGGAGGATTAAGCAGCCAACCCTCTCGATAGCTCCATTGGGTCAAACTCACTCAAGCTGATATTTTTGCCGGAAACCATGCAAACTGCGCAAATCATAGTAACTAATGAAAACGGCCTGCACACTCGCCCTGGCGCTGTATTTGTCAAAGCGTGCCAAGGGTTTGTCAGTACGGTCACCGTTGATAACAAGGGACATAAGGCCGATGCCAAAAGCCTGATGAAGCTCATGTCTGCCGGTATCACCAAAAACGACATGATCACTTTGACCATTGAAGGGAGCGATGAAGCAGCGGCAATGGAACAACTGAAAGTCATTATCGAAAGCCTGATTGGCGAAGGAAAGACCAGCGATTGTCGCTATCTATCCATGCCACCATGCCATGAAGCGCCCGGTTGATCATCTTAACCTGATCTGCTCTATCTGGTTTTGAAAATCCCTCAATATATCTTCAATCTGTTTGTAAAGGGCGATATGCGCCTTTTCCAAATCGTCAATTTGCCTGTCAATACCCTTTAACCCTTGATGATCTTTCCTGGTGACTTTTGCATAGGTCTCTTCATACATTTTTGCGGAGTGATAATATTCATCACTTTTCATATCCAATAATTCCTGAGCCAACTCACCCTCCTCGAGCTCAACAATAACTGCAGGAACCTCAGGCTGCTCTTCCAGGTGACTCAGCTTTTTTTCCATCAGCTTGTCAGCAAAAGAGCTGAAGCTTACTCTTAATTTTTTATCTGGAGATCCAGAAGAATCGTCGGGAACGTGCGATGAAACAAGATGCCCTTCCACCATAAGCCCAGAACCATGAGGCATACTCATATCCTGCGCTTTCCTGAGAAAAGAAAATTCATTGCCCGCCTGGGGCATTACAATCACAAAATGCTCTTGGTCACAGGCCCCAATGATATCAACACTATTTCTGGTGAACCTGGGTTCAGGCAGCGTTTTCCTGACGGCGGGAATCAGGTTTTTTACCTCATAGTACAGCCTTTTTGAGTGTTCAGGATCTGTCAGATTAAGGGTAAGAGTGAAGGCATAGTGCAAATCGTTGCCCTTCATTCCGAAATGTACAGAGTCTCTCTTAATACTGTTAGCTTCCAATGTTCCGAACCGAATGGGTGCACTGTACTCTTCACCAACAACAACGTTAAAGATCCTGTTTTTTAAAAAGCAATCATCTGATTTATTTTCATCGTTTGGCGCAGCAGCCAAACAATTAACATCCAACAGTACACAGCTCATTATGAATATGGGAAACAGAGTCTTCCAGATCATAAACTACAACCTATTGAGCATTGAGATCTGATCAGTATATGTTATATCCAGCATTTAGCCTGTGGATTATCTGCCTATTTTAATTTTTTAAACAACAGATAAACAAAAGGCTTAATAAAGGCCTCGTCAGTAAAATCTGTGGGTCATTTCCGGTTCCGGTAACTTGCCAAGCGTATGATATAACGCGATTTCCGCACATCTGTAGGTTCTGAAACCGTATGATTTTCTCGTAGTGAGTTTTATCCTGGTGTTCAGACCCTCAACGATACCGCTGGAATACGCCTTTTTCGCCTTGAACCAGTTCAGGATAAGTGGCTTGTGTCGTCGAACAGTTTTAGCAGCTTTCTTCATTGGTTCTATCTTTGATCGCATCACCCTTGTACACCACCGGTCCAGGTATTTTCCTGCCCAGTGTGGTGAGATGTAGTCCCAGAACACTTGGAACTCATCTCTGAGAAGATAGGCTCTGACACTTTTCAGGTTGTACTGAAGCACTGTGTTCAGCTTGATCTCTTCTTTCTCGGTCAGGTTCTCTTTTCGCTTGAGCTGACACCAACGTGTCTTTTTCAGCACCGGTTCATCCATCTGCCTGAAGCTGTTTGTGTTCCGTGGCCCTGACTTCATCAATGGCCTTATTCAGCATGGCAACGATATGAAAGCGATCCAGAATATGTTCCTTCTTGCCTTCAGCCCATGGAACCTGTTCAACCTTTACGCCGCATGTCTTGCATTCAACCCTACGCATTTTGTAGAGGAGAAAAACCCTGATTCCCCAGAGAGGGACAAACTCGAAGCGACGTTCAGTAAGACGGTCATAGCCCGGAGCTGGTTGCTGACATCCTGAGCAAATAGCATGGCCGTTCTTGCTTGGGACCACGATGACATTGAATACTTCAGAGCCTTGATAGAGACCGAGTTTTACATCCTGATAAACAAATGACTTGAGTTTATGAACTTTATTGAGGATAGTTTTTATCAGCATCAGCGGCGTTTCTTCTTGTTTTTGTCTGCAAATAAAGACATACCTGAAATCGGCCGCTGGTGCTTTTTTCTTCAAATTTTTTGATTTCTACCCACAGTTATCCCTGAAGAGCCTGTTTTTATGTTTGGTTGAAATAAACAAATGGTGAATGAGTAGTGAAAGGGAGGAACTTTTATAAGAAAGCGTGGTCTTAAGCTGCAATCCAATGATTCGATAATTCAATGGATAAACCAACTTCTTCTCAATTAAGTCCAGCCCCTAATGGCCCTTCTAATATTCAAGGCACGCCTTTAGCTGAATCTGGTGCAACAGGTCAGGCTTTTTCCCGGTTGGTTACTGAAGTTCGACAACCTGTAACTAACCATGACATGACTGACCAATCTACAAGTTCAGATAATCAAGGATATTTAAATCCTAAAAAAAAATGGTTGGAAGATTTCGCTGTACAAAATCAAACTAACTACAAAGAATCACCTGCAATTGCAGTAGCTATACCACTGGAAAATTATCAGGTTGCAGAATATGACCCTGAAAATAATACTTTTTTGATATACTCCTTCACAAAGGGTATTCAATCAACCTCACAAAACTCGACAGATGTTGATACCAAACTTAATCCACCTATTCAAATTCCTAATCAAGAGGACATTGGTAATTTTTCTAAATCTACATCGCCGATTGCGATTATTACCCCACAATTGAAAAGTGAATATCTTCAACAGTATACATCGCCTGCAACTCAAGCCGAAGAAGCTATTGATGAAAGTTCTTCACAAATTGAATGCCAAAGGGAGCTTCGCAAAGCTCCCACTTACGCCGAGCGCAGAAGGGAGCGCCAAAGGCAACGCCAAAGGGAGCGCTACCAGGCAGACCCCGCTTACGCTGAGCGTGAAAGGGAGCGAAAAAGGAAGTGCCAAAGGAAGCGCTACCGGACAGATCCCGTTTACGTCGAGCGCCAAAAGGAGCGCCAAAAGGAGCGCCAAAGGAAGCTTCGCAAAGATCCCGTTTACGTCGAGCGCCAAAGGGAGCTCCAAAGGGAGCGCAAAAGGGAGCGCTACCAGACAGATCCCGCTTATGCCGAGCGCCAAAGGGCGCTCCAAAGGGACCGCCAAAGGAAGCTTCGCAAAGATCCCGCTTACGTCGAGCGCCAAAGGGAGCGCCAAAGGGAACTTCGCAAAGATCCCGCTTACACCCAGCGCGAAAGGGAGCGCAAAAAGCAGTATCGTCAGTCAGCCAATTCAGCTAAAAACTCAGTTAATTTACCACCGACTTCTAAATCAGCTGAAACGACCCCGAGTTCCAGTAAAAATTTTTTAAACAACAAAAGGCTTAATAAAGAAAGGAACCACAAAGGCTCAAGATTTTTTCTGAGCTTGCCTGAGCAATGTCAGGCAACTCAATAGAGGCACCCTTTTGCCTTCGTGGTTCAGAGCTTATAAACCTATTGCAACACCATCGAAGCATGGGAACGAAGCAACAGGTCAGTGCTTCCTCGCTCCATCCACGGTACAAATGTAGTTGGCCCGTTCAAAGGCTTCCGGGTTGGCCACAGAGCGCTGGCTCATCAGCCCGCGCATGTCATTCAGCCCGACAAAATCCCGCTGTTTCAGCCACACTTCCAGGCCTTTTAACAGCACGGACACATAGTCCGCGCCATTGCGGATCAGTGCAGAAGCCAGCATCACCGTATCCGCACCACCGAGCAAATATTTGATAATGTCTTCATGGTCATAGGCCCCTGATGTGGCCGCCAGAGAGGCATGGATCTTGCCGTGCAGCACACTGATCCAGCGCAGTGGAATGCCGATCTCACCGGCTTTACTGATTGGCCAGTTGGTTTCAACTTGCATATTGTTGAGATTAAAGTCCGGCTGCAGCATCCGGTTGAACATCACCAGGGCATCAACGCCCATCTCATCAAACTGTCTGGCCATATTGCCGAAGGCACTGAAGAATGGATCAATTTTCAGGGCAATCGGAATGGTGACACTGTTTTTTACACTTCTTACGACGTCCAGATAGACGTCCTCAACCTGACGTCCGGTAATTTCCAGCGAGGGTGGATTGTAATAAATATGCAGCTCGATACCATCCGCTCCAGCCTGCTCAATCTGTCGGGCATAATCCATCCAACCACCCTCCGAGCAACCATTCAGGCTGGCAATCACCGGGATACCCACGGCTGCCTTAACTTTATGAATGGTGTCCAGATATGCCTGCGAACCACGTTCCAGGGTCAGGCCGGCAGGCAGAAAAGAGGTGGCCTCCGGAAACAGGTCATCTCTGGACAGGGCAATCCGTTCTTCCTCTTCCTGCTCCCGGCGAATCTGCTCTTCAAACAGGGAAGGCAGAACCACAGCTGCGATACCGGCCTTTTCCAGACGCTGGATACTTTTCAATGTAGACGTCAATGGACTGGCTGCCGCTATTAACGGATTTTTAAGGCTTAACCCCATATAGTTGGTGGTCAAATCCATCATCTTTACTCCTCAATCACCACAGAGACATCAGAGTGCTATTTCTGCACCCTGGGCCTCGTTCCCGGGGGAACGATGGATTAACTCTGTGTCTCTGTGGTCACTTTATTAATGAACAGCCGACGCCTTCTCAGGGACAAAGTCCATGGCATTGTGTGTTGCCATTTCCTCATAGACGCCCCACTTCCGGTTGATCACTTTCTGGGCCTCGTCAAGAATCGCCTCCGCTTCATCCGGACAGGCAATATTCAGGGCCCGGTAGCGAACTTCACCACGGATATACTCCGTCAGAGGCACACTGGGTCTGAGCGAGTCCAGTTCAAACGGGTTCTCATGGTGCTCTGTACGACCAGGGTTGTACCGGAACAGAGGCCAATGGCCGGAACGCACAGCCAGTCGCTGCTGCTCCATACCGTGGGTCATGTTAATGCCATGGGCAATACAGTGCGAATAGGCGATCACCAGTGAAGGTCCGGGCCAGGCTTCAGCCTCACGAATGGCCTGCAGTGTCTGCTGCGGGCTGGCCCCCATGGCAATCCGGGCCACATAAACATTGCCATAGGCAATGGCCTGCAGCGCAACATCTTTTTTGGCGGACCGTTTACCTGCCACCGCAAATTTTGCCACCGCACCCATCGGCGTGGATTTTGACGCCTGGCCGCCGGTATTGGAATAGACTTCGGTGTCCATGACCAGCACATTGACGTTACGGCCACTGGCCAGCACATGATCAAGGCCGCCAGAGCCAATGTCGTAAGCCCAGCCGTCACCGCCAACAATCCAGACGACACGTTTCAACAAACGGTCCAGCACAACCTTGAGGCTTTGTGCTGCTGGTGTTTCTACCTGTGCAAGTTTTTCCTGCACCTGCTGCAGTCGCTCTCGCTGATTTTGTACATCAGCGTCATTCAACTGAGGTGCATGGATGATGGCATCCACAAGATCAGCACCCAGCAGTTCCCGGAAAGCCTCCAGCTCCAGCATCGCCTGCTCCGCCTGATGGTCACTGGACAGACGGAAGCCAAAGCCAAACTCGGCATTGTCTTCAAAAAGCGAGCTGGCCCAGGCAGGTCCACGCCCTTCAGCATTTTTTGACCATGGCGTGGTTGGCAGGTTACCACCATAAATGGAAGAGCAACCGGTGGCATTGGCCACCAGCAGACGATCACCAAACAGCTGGGTCAGCAGTTTCAGGTAGAGCGTTTCACCGCAGCCACCACAGGCACCGGAGAACTCAAATAAAGGTTCAAGGAACTGGATACCCCGCACGGTGGAGAAATCCACCTGACGGCGATCATTTACAGGCAACTGCTCAAAAAACGACAGATTCTGTTTTTCCTGCGCCAGTACCGGCTCCTTGTCCATCATATTGATGGCGCGATCACCACTCTTTTTGGGATTACGAACCGGGCACGCTGCCACACAGAGACCACAACCGGTGCAATCCTCCGGGTAGCACTGCAGGGTGTAGCGGGTTTCCGGGAACCCACGAGCGCTGATGGCTGCTGACTTAAACTCCTCCGGTGCATTCACCAGGCTGGCCTGATGGTAGAACTTCGCACGGATAGCCGCATGAGGGCAGACCATACTGCAGTTGCCGCACTGGATACAGGCCTCTTCATCCCAGACCGGAATCTGCAGGGCAATATTGCGTTTTTCCCAGCGGGTTGTGCCGCTTGGCCAGGTACCATCCACGGGTATCTGACTGACCGGGATCAGGTCACCCTGTCCACTAATCATACGACTGATGACTTCTTTAACAAAGTCAGGTGCCTGCTCAGAAACTACCGGCTTCTCTACAAACGTTTCACCGGGTAAATCGGCATGCGCCATATCTGAAGGGATTTCTACGGCGTAGAGATGTTCCAGAGTCTGATCACCGCCCGGAAGTTTCGCTCAACAACATCTGTACCTTTGCGTCGGTAGGTCTTGTCAATCGCCTGCTTGATACGGGCAATGGCCTCATCCCTGGGCAGAACACCGGACAGGGCAAAGAAGCAGGTCTGCATTATGGTATTGGTTCGGTTGCCCATACCAGAGCATTTCTGCACAGCAATGATCAAGGTCATGGGAAGCGCTGATTACCTCAATTTCAAAACACTAATTCAGCCTTCCGGCTTCTTAATGCGTCCAGTTTCGATAAGTTGGTCAAAAATCTCTCCTTCATCAAATAGCCCTGCTACTCTCGTGAGAGTCAGAAATTTCAACCTCAGTTTCTCGCAATCCGTACTACGGTGGCCATTTTCGGACCAACTCCCGGAATTGCAAAGCTGAAACATGTTATTTCCAGCAGGAGTAATCACCATGTTGACAAACTCGTTGCAAACCCCATCACAGCCCTGCCCACAAATCCCTGGCACCGACGACACCAGGGATACATTCAACAGCCAGATAATTTCCTTTCATGGCAGGAACGCCGAAAGGCAGGCTTGCCCTGCCAACTCCGGGACATTTATTTGTGCTGGTAACGGAAGCAGTCTTCTGCCCGGTAATAGGCTGTGCTCCTTTGTCCTCACAGCGATTCAGGCCAGTGGCAACCTGATGCACAATGCCGCAGAATTTGCCGCAGGACAGGTGATGGGTTCCGATGACATTGACTGGCTATGTCCAGAATTAAAACAGAGCCTGGTGGCTTTGGCGACATTATCCACTCTAGTGCAGACGGCCGGGGCGGCCCAAGTGTTAAGGAAATGCAGACCAGATCACCATTTTGGTTGTGATCTTCGATTCTGTTTTCCGTGTGGGTATCGTTATAATTGTCGTCCCTTAGCGATCCGATGCAATGGCAGAAAAGAATGTCCACCATATAACATAGATGAAAGAGGATGCACTCAACGAACTTGCGAAGACTTGGGGCGCAGGTATCTGTGTGGCAACTCAACATGCAGTAACACCCCATGCTCAACTCCTTCCCCTAAGACTACTACTGGGCCAACATTATCTTCCATAAATACCAGCTTTACCCCATCTTCCGTCCGGATTTTTGAACCCCCGACATCGTTCTTTAATCAGACAACCAACTCAACCAAAACATCCCCTTTACGGACAAACGACACCAGCTCGCCTACCTCTGGCAATACGCCCGAAACAGTCTCTGCGGTGGTTATTGGCGCGATGATTATTCTAGGTGCCTTGACCGCACTCTATTGTGTTAGCAGCTATCAAAGTTACCGGGTACTGAGGCGCAACGATGACGAGTCATCAACTTGCCAACTGATTGGCAGGGCGCTTGCCAATCCAATGTACTTTCATACACATCAACAGCAAGCTACCGACAGACGGGCTGATGTTGAACTGCTGGACTCCCCGGACCGGAGTAATCCGGAGAGTTTTCCAGTTTGATAGGGCAAGGGTCTCATTCGGGTTACTACTGAAGCTACACCATCCCATGCTCCTTACGTATCCGCTCAGAAGCATATTTGATAACTTTCGGATCAATATCCATCGCCATTTTAAAAAAAGCTGTGTCATCTTTCAGGGTTTCAGAGAGAGCTTGAGACATGTAATAAGATTCACCACATTTTACCAACCCAAGCATTATTGTCGGGTCATCACCGTAAGGCCGCCAATATAAAAACGAAAGGTAACGCATGTTTAAATCCAATACTTGTAACATGGCATTTCTGACTGTTTTTTTGTTGCTCATGACCTGAACCGTGTCGAAAAATTGATTCTGGTGGGCGTTAGCCGCGGCCCTGAGCACTTCAGGATCATCCCAGAACTTCTCATCGGCATGCAGTAATGCCTTCGGGGTGTGGGCTGCAGCATTCAAGACAACCTCTCTGTCCTGCTTTAATTCACTGGGCAAATATTCAAGCAACAGTCCATTTAATTTGACCAGTGGTAACATCAGTTGCTTATCACTCAGCCAGTCCGTTTTTGCTTTGACCAGTGGAATCATCACTTGCGGACGTAAAATAAGAAGAAGCTTGATGCATTCCTGATTATGGGTGAAATCATCATCTGAAAGTTCAGGCAACTCATCATTAAACTTAGGCACGCGGGTGGCAGCAAACCTGATGAGTTTGCTTTGTGGCCCCTCACCAAAAAGAGTACACAATAGATTTTGCAGTTCCTTGCATGAATCGTTGGAACCGATGTCAAAAAGTACGGACTTTAATATCCACTGGTTATCGTCTTTATCCAAACTGTCTATATGCAACCTTAGCCCGTTAAAGTTATCAAAAGATGGCATGCCAGGCGTTAGTTCGGAAAAATATAAATCTTCACTACGGCTTTTAATTAACAGATTTATTGCTATGAGTAATTGATCCCGGAGCCGTCTAGTAGAGTGTACCCTGCTAATTTCACAGACGATTTCTCCAATTGATTCATTAATTGCAATATTGCAGCTTTGCCCGGGATGGGAGCTTGCCACTGCATTCATCAGTAACGCCAGCTTAAAAAAACGCTTGCATTTCCCATCCAACCCTTCAGGTTTCGTGCATCCTAGCCACCTGGAGTTGAAGTCATCAATCATCCTGACCTTCAGGGTTCTACCTTTGCCACCGGGTCCATCCTCCATTACCTCAATGACGCCTTTGTGATAATTAATTTGGGTATTGATAATGCACACACCGTCCATATTCAACACAGTATTGTCCAAGCCAAATCCCTCAAGAGCTGCTGCACATTCATCTGTGAATATGTCAACGCTGTTCGGTGACGGGAAATTAACCATGGTCAACTTTTTGGATTTTTTAATTGTTTCTCCCTGCCCGGAAGCTACGGCAATATCACCGAGCATATCCACAAACCATTGGTGAATCAGAAAGACGATATCGTGAATGGAATCCACTTCATCCGCTTGCCTTGGCAAACTCAGCTGCAGCAACGAATCCCGTAATGCCAGGCAGTCCATTCGCCACTGACGGAAACAGACCGGGTCAGGCAGCAGTTCCTGCGCGGTAGTCAGCCCCGCGGTTACTGCTACCAGCTGTGTTGCCACACGTTGCTGTATCTGGTTAACCCGACCTTTCAATACCTCCAGCCTGGCCAGGGCAGTAGTAATTTTATTGGTGGTTTCTTTCCCTTTTGCGCCGGTGAGCAGATATTGTTCATAACTGAGCAACAACGCGTCAGTATCTGCCAGTAGATGGGCAATCTCTTCTTCCAGCTTCAGCAATACCTCTGCCCGCTGGGGCGACATGCTTAACAGCAGATTATTATCCGGTGACAGACACTGGTTCAATAGACGATCACGGCTGAAATAGTGGAGTAACAGGCCATTTAACCGGTTCAACTCCCGGAATTGCTCATCAACCCTCATTGGACTGTGCTCTGCAGGCTGCCATTGGTCGGTATAGGCGATAGCGGTACTGAAATCACCGCTGACTGCCGGCAACATACTCTCTGCAAACTGTTCATACTGGCTGCCGGCCAGTAAAAAAGCACCGGGCTGTTGGTCAAACTGGCCACAAACCAGAGTCACTTGCTGTCCCTCAAGACCTTCACCCGCTGCCTCATCAGTACCGGTAATAACACAGGGTTTACCGGCCTGGAGCAGGGTAATGGCCACATGGTCGCCACTGCCTCCCTGCTGGAAAACAAAGCCACCTGCCTTAGCCAGAACCTCCGGTGCCAGCATCCACAGTTCACAGTGTGGTGCCATAATAATGGCCCCCTGGGGGATGTGACGGCTGAACTCACCGGGCTGTAATCGGATCAACGGCCCCTGGCACAGCCCTTCACTCACCAGCCTGCCAGAACAGATAAATTCCGTAGGCCTGGCGGCGGAAAATTGCCTGCCCCCGCAAAGGCGTGTCATTGGGCGAACCTGAAGGATGACCACTTCGCCCTGGTGGTTAATGGCAAACTCAACGTCCACCGGACAACCGAGCAGGTTTTCCAGCTGTTCAATATAGTTATAAAGCTGCCTAACTGAAGACTCTGGCAGTGTTTGCGACTGCCCGTCAGCAATGGGCACCAGTTTTTCTGCAGCACTGTTGTTGCCCTGCGGGTCAAGTACAAACGTACTGGTAACATTGCCTGCCGTGTAAACAGGGGTGATGTTATGGCCACGGGATATGGTGTATCGGTGCGGGGTAATACCAAATTGACCGGCAACCGCCCCTTTGGGTTGTCCGGGCACAAACTCAATTTGTACTCTGTTATCTTTAAAGCCGGTATAGCTCATTGCCACACCGCCAAACCGGCAGTCCACACAGTGTTGCATGACCAGGGCCATCGGGGCGGGCATGGTCGAGGCGCAAACCTCCGGGCGATAACCGGAAGCCAGCACCTTCAGGCAGGTGCGAACAATATCATCCTCACCGTGCACCAGTGATTCGTACTTGCCGGCCTGGGCGTCACCGTAGCCATCCTCTCTGGCACCGGAGCTGCGTACGATGATTTTCTGATCCGGCTGACCCTGGCACAGCTCTTCAAAGAGTTGGTTTATGGCCCTGGCAGTCGGGTGATCCTTAACCAGCTGATAAAAGGTTTCCCCGGCGATAAACGCCGATAATGCCGCCAGTTGTTGCTCGCGGAGTTGTTGATCAGCGGTGGCATTAACCCGCGTTTTCAGCTCATGCAAGCTGGTGGTACTGCCGGAACAGAGTGACTGAATACCCGGTATTGCCCGGGCCACAGTGGCAACACTGACAGGCAGGTTTTCCAAAGCCTGTGTCTGTGCAATCTCCAGACAACGGAAGTCAGGTACCGGAATACCGTGTTCCTGCATATGTTTCAGGAACATGCCTTTGCCACCGTACCTCGCCCGGTAATCAGGCTCAGGTTGGCTTTGCCTGCCCACGACACTTTCCGCCCGAGCGGCAGAAGCATTATCGGTATTGTTGGTATCAGGCTGTGCAGAAACACTGTGTTGGCTCTCAGTACCTGCCGAGCTGCTTTCAGGACTGTTCTGAACAGCGGGCTGCACAAATGCATCCTCATTTCCCGGGTTATGGGAATTGGTTACCAAATGCTCTGGCTGTGATTTTACTGGAACAATATTCGGTGGTTGAATTCGATGGCTGAGTAAAAACCGGTCTTCTTTGGGTACAGGGGCAACCGGTTCAGGGGATGAAAACCGGTTTGTTTCCTGAGTAGTGGCCGGTGTCTTGGTGTCATCCGGGGCTGCAGGCCCGGGTGTTGCAGTCTGAACCTGCAAGTTGCCCGGTGGCCCATAAGTCACCGTCCTGCTGTCAATTTTTTTGAAAAGAGCCGTTGTCAGCCCGGAATCAGGATAAGTGTTGATGTAAATCCGGGCTGCGGCGACTGAGATGGTTCTGGATTTGCCGGAAAAGCAGAAGACAGCGAACAGGGCTTTACCCAATCCAGCAGTTTTGTAGTTGTACTGAATATTTTCCAGCCAGCTCAGCTGGACGGAGGTAGACGGGATCATATTAAAATCCTTTTAATTAATTAGTTTTTTTGTTTTGACCAGTCAGACCAGAATTAGTTCAATTTTACCGACCTCCCGGAATATCTACCCAAGAGTCTGAAGGAGGCTGTCGGACTTAAGACTGTCCGGGGGATCGAGTCCAAAAGCATTTCCACGCTCGGTCAGTCGGTAATGGTTATCTACAACATGTTTTCTAACTTCAAAAGCAACTGATACTGGGAAAAATTCACAAAAAAA
This sequence comes from Endozoicomonas sp. ALE010, assembly GCF_049310165.1. NCBI lineage: Bacteria > Pseudomonadati > Pseudomonadota > Gammaproteobacteria > Oceanospirillales > Endozoicomonadaceae > Endozoicomonas > Endozoicomonas sp. ALE010. The sequence goes on from NZ_JBLYNV010000008.1 coordinate 31,763, forward strand.
TCCTGTTGATGTTGAGTCGCGGTATTGTCTTGCTGGCTTAAAAAGTGGGGCAGGTAGTTGTCTAATACATTTTCAAATAACCCAACTTCTCGATCACTCAGTGATTTATAGGCATCTACAGCAGCAACTGCTGGAATATCCGCCTTGTTATACTTGAAATGCAAAATGGCATCGAGAATATCTTTTCCTGCATTTGAAACTTTAAACTTTGAAAGGATACCTTTCTGATTGACTGCTATCGCTGTTCCCCGATCAGCACAGTGACCAGAACCTGAAAAGCTACCCGTTTCTGATAAACGATTCATCAGATTTACACCCGCTGAGGCTTTTCGTCAGGATAGCTTTTCAGTTCACCCTTATCGATTTAATTCCCAACGAGAGCGAAAACACTCATTGCTTTATCGTTGCGCTTTTTGAAGGGTGTTTAAGTTGTTAACCAAATCAGGGAACTTAATTGTGTACGTTCAATCGAATCCCTGAGAAAGAACGGTAGATCGAATCGAAATTGCTTACTGGTACTATCTGTCTAAGTCGGAGCCTGTATGAATCCTGCGGAATTATTTACTTGTTCAAACCAAAATCCTGACCAGATTGTTGACGATTTCATCACATCCCAAGGCTCCTTTAATGGCAGCTCCATAAGCAATGCTGACATGGCCTCAAGACAATTAATCCCGCCAGATAATACAGCGGCTCAACAGACCTCCAGCCTCAATCAATACGACAGTATCTCAAGTACCTTCGGCATTCCTTACCTTTCCGGTCTGTTATTAAAAGCGGGAAAGACGGCCACATCAGAACATGCTGACCCGGTTGACCGCAGCCGTGCCAGATCTAAAATCGAGCAATTACTGCAAACTATCCAGGGCACAATCAACGGAACCCTGAAGCCGGGCTCAAGAGCGCCGATTGCTGATACCCCGGTTTGGTTAACACCCGTGGTAATGACCGGGGGTTTTATCACCGGGCAGCTGGCAGCCGGAGGGCCACTGAGTCACTATGAAATAGAGCTGGCCAGTCAGTTAGGACTATCAGTAACCAGCAATCTACCCGATGATCTTGCAAACATCAGGTCAGCACTTAACCAGATCTGGTTTACTGAACCGTATTCCTGCCACCTCGAGACCATGCTTCTAAACGGCAAATACCGTGTAAACACCCCCGAAGAAGGGGTTATGTTAATTCTGATGGCGCTTCACCGGTCAGGACACGATGACGAGGCTGAACAACTGATTGAAACCATTTCCCCATATCTGGGAAGGGTCAGGTTTTTCCCGGAGTCGGCCGAACAGCCCCTGCCATTAAACACGGACGAGGCCATGAGAAGCGTGGCAGATGTACTGACTCAACTGGACAACCGCTTTGGCCCTGCCCCTGAACACAAATCCAATAACCGGCTGCGGCTGGATCAAAATGCCCTGGTATTTGATCAGTGGCTGCCACTGAAGGATCGGCTTGTGGCACTGATTCAGGGCACAGTAGAAGGGGATTTACCTTATTACAACACTGAAGGGGAGCTGTGCGGCGGCATGCCTCTGGCCAGGGTCACAACAGAGTGGTTTGAAAAAGCCTCACAGTACCTGGCGGATAGAAAGCAGATAACAGAGCAACACCCCGAATTGATGTATCGTACTACCCGTAAACGTGGCAGTGAGCGGATTCTGCAACGTTCACTGGAAATATTACTGGCGTACCCGCCAGAACATCGGTGCCCCTCCGATATGGAAGGTTTTCAAAAAATCCAGTTCACACTGAGAAAAACCCTGGCAGATATCCATCGCAAGCAGGGATTACCTGACACTGAACGGTATCAGCAAGCACTGAACCAACGCCAGGGCTGGCTTGAACACTATCAAAAGAGATATCACACAGGTCATTCCCTGATCCATCAGCTACAGCCGTTAAAAGACTGTGTTCAGGTAAAACCACAGGACCTGAACATGGACACAGCAGGATTGCCCAAACCGATAAAGAAATTACTGGCAGCAATTCAGTCAAAACCAGTGATTGAGCTGCTTGAACGGGGCGATATCACCTCTGCTGAAGTACTGGCCAGCAAATACCTGAACATCGCCGCCATTGTCAAAAGTGACAGCATACTTGACCCCAGCCTGGCCGCCTTGTTCGCACAAGTGACACAGGCTTTCTTCAAACGACGATCTGTCCTTCTGCTGAATCTTCAACATCAGGTCCGGATGGATGAACTGCCCTGGGTAAAACATTTACAGGCAATCACCCCCTTTGAGCAGGACAAAAGAGTCAAGAACGCAGAAAAGCTTTTAACTGATATGGTGACTCAAGTCTTTACCTATTTTCCCCAGACCATTTTGCCCAATAGATTTATCAAATCCCTGGGTCAAATGATCGAAGAACTTCCAGAACTCTCTTTAGAGCCTCCGCTCACTGAAGAGCTTGCAGCCGATATATTCATGCATAGATTCTCTGATAAATTCCTCATGGCTGCCAAACAGGCAGCCAGCCTGATGCAGGGAACCCTTTATGAAACATATTACGGACTTGATTACAGGAGCATTGCCAACCTTAAAACGCCGGATGCCCTTTATTATCTGTGCAAGCAAAAAAGTGGTGTAACCAAAGAAAGCCGCGGGTGGAGGGATTACGCAACTTTTGAAAATGGCAAGATCATTGAATGGCAACAGATAATCACCACGCATAACCTGGCCACGTTGACTGCATTGACCAATGCTTTAGACTTGCCTGAACTGTTTAGCAGTGAGAGTGGTAAGACATTGAACCACAAGATTGCCCGCTGGATAGTGATCAAATGTGTACGCTATAACCCGGCCAATCCTGATAAGATAAGGTTGCAGGAACATAAAAATATTGCCTACGCTTTTCGTCAGATGATATTTTTTCTGTCTTTTCAACCCCACGATGCTCAATTATCCGTATTGGAAAAATTAAAAGTCATCCCTCAAAATCTGGCACGTAAAATTACTGATCTCTATATTGAAACACCAGAGCTTGTCAGCTTTGATGATATGAATGTTATTGAAATGATGGCAGCGGGTGAACATGATCGCGAACTTTTGAAAAAGAAACAGCGGCTAGACAGACTGAAGAAAAAGAAAGAACAGGTAGACACAATGATTCATTCTCTGGAAATGGTTTTAACTGACCATAAGACACAAGAGTCCTATAAACCATTTGTGGCCTGGTTGTAATAATTATTTAACTATGTCATTTCAGTTAACTTTTAACCAATAAACTTCATAACTCTAACCAACAGAATAAGGAAGTAAACATGGATTCCATTAATTCCCCGGCGACTAAACGTACCATTGATTCTTTTTCTGACGACGAGTCCGTCGGCTCACCTGCCAGCAGAAATGGCAGCAATATCCGCAGAATACCGCCAACCCATGAGCCGATGGATCAGTTGGAGCAAGGGCCGTCTGATCAGAGACTCTCCCTGAATGATTACTCTGTCAATAATTGTGAGGTTGTCAATACCCTGCAAAGAGAGCTAACCCCGACAGCAAAAGCCCCTTCTTATGATTACCCTGAAGCTTCGTTCAAGCGATTCAATCCAGGTGTGAATGGCGCAAGATTGCAACTGGAGATAGGCCTTGCCAGGGATCATATACAGTCCTTTATGGACCAGCACTATCCCGGAAAATTTGCCCTGACCATTCCCGATGACAATGCCATGAAAGTGAGCGCTGAATTTGTTGCCCCTTTTGGCTGGTGGGAAGGCGCTTGCTACAAGGTTGAATTCGATTTCAACAATACTGATAAGCACAATGAAGGGCCATCGGTCAAAGTCCTATTGGCTCCGCCGGTTGCTCATCTGTTTGATGGAGAATTGTGCCTTGCCCAGATCATTCCGCACTCTGCCTGTCCGGATTATTGGAAAGGAGAAGATGCTGCAAAATACAGCAGCTATAATTTTGACCGGGTGCAACAAATGATGAATGTGATGAATTTTCTTATTATGGACACCGACTTCTGGGATGAAGGAACAGGTTACGCACTGAACTATCCAGATCCCAAAACCCTTCATCTACCCATGATTTATTCCAATCAGTTTCATCGGGACAAGATAAAAATGTTTTCAGGGTCCGAAGGGCTTGAACGTCTGAAGCGTCATATTGCAAAGGAGATCGCGTCCGTCAACCAACGGGCCAAAGGTAGCAACAGTTCACTGTCATTCGATGTTGACCCGGAAATGATCTACCAGAAAAAGTTTGACCGTCTGCAATTTTCCCTCATCGAGCCCACAGCGTACGACTTTCCTGCAGCAGGCTCCTATGGCGAAATATTTGAACGGGTAATGATCTACTCCCCCGAGGATGTGTCAGGCTGCGTACCGGTGGAACCCATTGTTATCGAACCCAGTGGCCAATGGGAAGAGCAGTTGTCAGTAAAAAATCAGGTGATGATGAGGCTCGAACGCAATGGAAAAACGTTGATCACTCCACACAAAGCAGACTACTTTTACCCGATACAGCTTGATCCACAAGGAAGGGTCGCCGAATTTCATACTACCCCTAAAAACCGATTTTTCATCACCTATCGTGATGCTAAAGGCAAATTACTATCATATCCTCCCGGATATAATTATTCTGGTACTGAATTGAGAACTGGATCAAAAAAAGTAAAAGTTGAACCGTTCCAAGCCTTCACCTTAAGTGAGTTAAAAGAAGTATTGAGCATGAAGCTTCGTCATATAACAAGTGACTCACATGAGTTAACCGATGTGTATTATGGTCAAAAAAAGATTGAAAACGATGATGATTTGAACGAAGCAATTACCCGTTTAAAACAAGACATCAAAAATAAAAATCGTAACAGGAAACACACAAAAAGACTGGGGGTTATTTTTATTAAAGAACCATCTAAAGAATGGGAATGGTATAATCGCAGGGAGTGGAAAGCATCATTAAAACCGACGAAAACCATCGCTAAAGCCAGTAATCTGGCATTACAGTTCGATCTAACCATTTCTCCGGAGACGCCTGAAACCACCCAGCGTTATCGGGATGGCATGCAGTGGGGAATTAAAGCCAATGCCTGGCTACCGGTTATGGACAAGGAGATGCAAGTTTATGAAAAAATCACGGTTATTAAACAGCTGATTGATTTTGCCCACAAAACATTGAAACTGCCTTACAATAGGGCCGCTCTCACCGCCTGTGATGCCAATAACATCATCATGAAGTCCATGACCATGACCATGGTCGATGCACTGAAAAATGGCGAGGACTGGCTCCCATCTCAATGCTTCCTGGATTTAATGGTGAATGCTATCAATACGCACCACGAAATCGGTGAGTTATATGCCGATAGAAAGTATCGAAACCTGAGGTTAATGGTACATGCATTTTCAGGAACACTGGCTAAGAATAACCTGAAAGACTTTGCATTTTTAATCAACTATCTGGTGTCTGCCTGGAACCAGCTGGACGGTATCAGTAGCCAGGAACGCGATGCATTAAAGCCAAGGCTAATCATTAATGCTTTTATAGAATACCTGGTCAGGGTAATGGAGCGTGAATCCAAAGATCCTGAGAAATATGCAGCACAGGGTTTGGATAATGAAGCGGAACTCACGCTGGAAAAGATCATTAACGCCTCAAAGACTGGCTTCAGTGTGGTTGCCCATCAGCTGACCCTGCTTGTTTTTTTATTATGCCGCCAGGACTCTTTAAGCAAGCTGGCAGAGCCTGAGCGGGAACAGTTACAATCACGAATCAAAGAGGTCCAACGATTTATTTCCAGCAACCAGAAAGACCAGTATGCTCAGCTGATGCAACGACTGCTTCCTGATAAAAACAAATGGATAAAGCCTGTTGACTTTACCTCCAAAGAACATCAGCAAACCATCATCAATACAGTGCTGGAAAAATTTCATCAAAGAACCCGACAGCCAGAACCATCACAAGCCAGTGAGGATTCAGAACTGCCAATGGAAGTGGACAACAATAGAACGATACCGGGTAAGGCATTCGCTGTTCTGGATGACAAAGAGTATGAACGTCTGGATACGAAATTCAGTGAGCAACTGGAGAGATTTAAATTGCGTAAAAATGTCGAGGTAGAAAAAGAAGGGTTCATAAAGTTTGAGCATAATTGCCATAACTGCGGTGGTCCTTATACGACCAATAAACAGCTTTATCAAACGAAAAACGAGGTTAAAATGAAACGAGAAAAAGAGGGTTTTGTCTACCGTTCTGGAATGCCTGTCCATAAAGAATGCAAAGAGGCAAGGCAGGAAGCCACACGAAATGCCTTTTCTCTAATCATGGCCATGGAAGCAAATTACCCTTATGTCCCCAATGAAAGTAAAAAAGATTAACGATCTCCAGAAAAAGTACAAAAGATTGTTCGTACCCAGTGATGCTGGACATAAATAGTTAACCAAATCATTAAAACTGTCCAATAATTTATCAGAGATAAAACATATTACCCAAATAAAAAAAACGTATTTAGCGACTGATAAAACCGGTACTACCTTATAAATTTCAAGGCGGGCAGTTTTTTCCATACCAATGAACGTGAGCTATTGAATTATGCAAAATAAACCAGCAATCTTAACAGGGAGAAAGGTCAAAAGATGAACTCTTCAGATTTACCCGAAAAAGTAAATCGATTAAACCAGGTGTTTGCGAAACAGGCAAACCCTGAGGATGCTGAAACAAAGGAACTGCTTAGCAGTCTCTCGGATGTTATTACCAAAACGGTTGCACACATGAGTGACAATAAAAAGCAACCATTCTCTTTTACTCAGAGTGAAAAAGATATGCTTTGTAACTCAATATTGATTGCTATCCAGAAGACATCAGCAAGGGACCATGCAGAGGTATTTAAACATCTGGCTCCTGAAATAGTTAATAGCATTGAACAGATAATGACGATGCTACCTGCTCCGGAAACTTGAGTATCTTCTACACGCTTTAAAAATTTACTTACTTTATTGTCAAGATCACCCCTCTTCAATCATAAAGTGTGGCAATGCCTGACACCTGTGCATCTGCCACACACTGCTTACCTTCATTGTTGTCAGATTAACCGCTTCCTGATTATTCAGATTTAATGGCGCATCATGTCCGATTTAATCCAAACCACCATTCCACTATAAACCCCTCTTTTTATTTCTCTCATCAATAAAACCGATGACTCTCTGAAGCTCTGCTATGCTGATCATGCAGTCAGTGCATAGCTTTAGAGCAGCCATCGCCTGAATCCCGGGTTGATAAATAGCACTTTTTTTTCCCATAATTTCTAATATGGGTGCTGCATGGCTGTCTAACTACAAAATGGTTTAACACAAGGCTTTGTAACAACAAAAGACAGGTAGCTGTATGTCGCTAGAAACAAGAGTTGAGATGCTGGAGAAGCAACACCAGTCCCTCTACAACACAATTCATGGACTGGTAAAAGCGATGGCGGATATCAAACACATCGCATTGAAAAACCAGCATGAGATCATTGGCGTCAAGGTCAATATGTCCGGTATTCAGGCAGAAGTTACCAGCGTTAAAGAGGATGTCTCCGAACTGGCCCAGGCCACGCTGTCCGGTTTTGAACGCACCAGTGAGTTAATGACGAATACCCACAAAATTCTGGATGATATCAGTGAGCATCTGGACACCATTAATGGTCGGCTGGATGAAACCAACAAACTGGTTGATGGAACCCATGAGCGTGTTGATGAAACCTATGAGCGATTAAACGAGACCAATGAACGCCTCGGTGAAAACAGCGAACGCCTTGATGAAGCCAATGAACGGCTGGATGAAAACAATGAGCGTCTCAGCAGTACCAATGAGTGGCTTGGTGGCATCAATCAGCGTCTTGAAGGTGTGGAGAGTCAGGTAAAAGAGGTTCGAAAAGATATTCTCACCCTTGGGCAGATGATCAAGCACCGTCTACCAGAGAAGTGATTCTCTTGTGAAACCCCTCCTTGTATAAACGTCTGGCAGGTTTGGTAACGCCTGCCTCGTTCAACATGAGTGCAGCCAATCACTGATATACCCGCAAGACCCCGATCTCCCTTGGGAACAAAGCGACAGGTTAGCCCGGAACTGATAAATACTTTTCCTGAAAATAATGATCGTAATACATGATCAATCTCACCTCCGTTAGCCGCTGCCAATAAGCATCAGATTATACCAGTAGCTCCCTGACTTCAGGTTGATTGACTGGCAAGGTCACTGCACGATCTCTTAATAACGCCTGATGCAACTTCAAAATATCCCGGTACTCAGCGTCTGACTGACCAGAGAGTGCACTGATAAACGGACTGGTGAACACTTTGGACAGCACACTCACGGGACTCCGATGCAAACAGTAATAAGCCACTTTACCCCAGAGCGTTTTCGGCGCAGCATCAATGGATCGACTGAAATTCAACCGGAACCGGTTTAATGGATGGACGGAAATTTGCTGATCATGGGCGTAAGTTTCCAGTCCAAGAAAACAGACTGATCCGGATTCAGGTACAGGTCTACTAATATCCTGCTCATAGGCCATCAACTGCTCTTCTGAACCATCAGTGGGTTTCGATCTTCCGGAAAGATAAGACATCCCACTCAAAATCGTGATCACCAGTTCATTAATGACACTGGCTATCACGATACTCTGAATTTTCCCCGGTTTAACGCCATCGGCAAACAGATGATCGGTCATCAGCTGTACTCCCAGGGTAGCGCCCCTGAAGATAGCTAATCGAAATAGAACAAAAAATAGCCATGCCTTTGTTGGAGACAAGCCTTTGTCAATCAGCCTGGACTGTACGGCAGCGCCCAAACCAAGAACAACGGTATGCGCTAAAAGCAAGTCAGTAAACAGTTTGCGTGGGTTACTTTGTTCAGTACTGCCGGTAGCAAAATACTCTCCCCCGGCAATGGAGGCGGCAACGGTAAGCATTGTTAAAACCTGGCTGCCAAAAAGTTCAATCACCCACATTTTCACACTTAAGCAGCGTTTCTCAGCGGGGTTTTCAATAAATTGACTACTGATTCCCAAGGCATTCTTAGTGCTCTGAAAACCGAAAAAACTGACCAGACTGAGAATGACACCGGCATATTTAAACCTTTCCAATACCGGGTTGTCCGACGGGGTTCCGAGAAAACTGGTACTGGGGTAACCCAAGGCTGTCTGTACTGCCGCAGCCACTTCATCCCCTCCCAGAAACAGTCCGGAGCCAATACAGGTAGTGATATAGGCATGCAAAAATGTTCTGAGGTCTGGCTCCGGATTTTTCGAGGCATGGCTCAAGGCACCACCCAAACTTCTGAACAACATTCTGTAGGCTTCCGGCGGGCTGTTCCAATGTTCAAAGTCGTGTTCAAACAGTGCCGCCGGAATCGCGGCTCCATTGGCAAAAACAGCATTGTGTGTACCATAACGACCATCATCATGAATGGCAGGTTCCAGATGGGTCACTGCCGGAATAATAAAGTCGTTTACCTGCAGTGTTGAATCAACCACCTGATAGCTGTCAGGCCGGGAATCGACTGATGCTGATTTCGCCAGTCGATAATCCATAACCCGCCGCTCCCCGAAATCAAGAAGACAGTGAATATTCTCCGCCTCACACTCCTGATCATCGCTCACCCAAAAACCACTCATCGCCGTTGCATCAGTAACACCTGAACTGTTTTTCACATGAACCATGATGGTTTTATCATCTTTACAGATAAAGCAACCCGGTTTTGGCACATTTAAGGAACAGGTAATCATTAATTCATTGGGGGTACTATTTTGGCCCTTTGATTGAATAATAAAGCTGACTGGACCTTCTTTTAATTTTTCGGCCATGCTTTCAACCTTACTTCCAGACCTCTCTATCATTTCCATCCCGGGCAGAGTATCTTTCTGTCTGAGCTCGACCGCAATTTGATGGGGCAGTTGGTCAGCAAACTGCTGAGGGATGGACTCTACTTCATCGGAAGTATTGATCGGTGTTAATGAAAAATCATTGTGCTGGAACTGAGTTCTCAGACTCAAAGAAGACCCTGATTCAATCATACCAATAACATCTCAATTTATTTTTAAAGATAAGAGTAGCGATCAAAGAAAGCAAAAATGAAATCATATGAGGGCTCTGCGTCTTGTCAGAACCTTGGTGTCCTGATTTTAGCCACCACCGACTCAAGATAGTTGACCATATCCGGGAACAGGGATTCACAAATGGCCTGATGCTCCTCTGTTTCTGTCTTTTTCAGAACCGTCTTCATCATACTGTGCAGCTCATCCTTCTCCTGATCACTGAACGAATAATGATGATCAGGTTCGTGGTGAAGGAAATCGACCATTTCTGTCAGCCCATAACTGAGCGCCTCAAGAACAATCTCCCGGTCAATCTCCCCCGACTCAAGCAATCCTGTTAACAGTCGCTTCACCTGACTTATCTCTTCATCAATATCGCAGGGATTCTTTTTGCCTGATATGGGTCCTGCTTCTGAGTTCAGGTAATTGTCTTTAATAAACTGCTTAAGCTCTCTTTCTTTAACGGTATCGGTTTCTGATACAGCAAGATCATCCTCGGTAAGACCAGGGCTTTCCCGGAACAGGGAAAAATACTTTTCCTGAAAATAATCATCGTAATCCATGATCAATCATCGCCTCTGTTAGCAGCTGCCAATAAGGATTATACCGGTAGCCCCCTGGCTTCAGGTTTATTGACTGGCAAGGACACTGAACGATCTTTTAATAACGCTTGATGCAACTTCAAAACATCGCGGTATTCAGCGTCTGACTGACCAGAGAGTGCACTGATAAATGGACTGGTGACCACTTGGGACAGCACACCCTGCGGATCCCGATGCAAACAGTAATGAGCCACTTTACCCCAGAGCGTTTTCGGCGCAGCATCAATGGATCGGCTTAAATATAACCGGAACCGGTTTAATGGATGGACAGAAATTTGATGTTCATCAGCGTAAGTGTCAAGACCACTGGCTGATTCGGACTCAGTTGCCGACTCCCGGATACCCTGTTCATAGGCCATCAGCTGCTCTTCTGAACCATCCGTGGCTTTTGATCTTCCGGAAAGATAAGACATTCCACTCAAAATCGTGATCATCAGCTCATTAATCACATTGGCTATCACAATGCTCTGAATTTTCCCCGGTTTAACGCCATCGGCAAACAGATGATCGGTCATCACCTGAACCCCCAGGGCCGCACTCCTGAATATGGCTAACCGAAAGAGGACAAAAAACAACCATGTCTTGGCCGGAGACACACCTTTGTCAATCATCCTGGATTGCACGCCAGCCCCCAGACCAAGAACAACCGTCTGTGCTAAAAGCAGGTCAGTAAACAGCTTTCGAGGATTACTTTGTTCGGCACTACCGGTAATAAAATACTCTCCCCCGGCAATGGCGGTAGCAATGATAAGCATCGACAGAATTTGACTGCCAAACACCTCCATCGCCCACATTTTCGCACTTAAGCAGCGTTTCTCAGTGGGATTTTCAATAAATTGGCTACTGACTCCCAAGGCATTCTTAGTGGTCTGAAAACCGAAGAAACTGGCCAGACTGAGGGTGATACCGGCATATTTGTACCTTTCCAATACCGGGTTATCCGACGGTGTTCCGATAACACTGGTACTGGGGAACCCCCTGGCTGTTTGTATTGCCGCCGCGGCTTCATCCCCGCCCAGAATCAGTCCGGAGCCAATACAGGTAGTGATAAAGACATGCAAAAAGGTTCGCAGGTCAAGCTCCGGATTTTTCGAGGCATGGCTCAGAGCCCCCCACAAACTTCTGAACAACATGCGGTAGGCTTCCGGCGGGCTGTTCCAATGGTCAAAGTCGTGTTCAAACAGTGCTGCCGGGATAGCGGCTCCGTTGGCAAAAACAGCATTGTGTGTACCATATCGACCACCATCATGACTGGCACGTTCCAGATGGGTCACTGCCGGAATAATAAAGTCGTTTACCTGCAGTGTTGAATCAACCACCTGATAGTTGCCAGCCGGTGAACCGGTGGATTCTGATGTTATCAGTTGATAATCCATAACCCGCCGCTGCCCGAAATCAAGAAGACAGTGAATGTTTCCCGTCCCATCTTCCCCCTCACCACTTATCCAGAAACCATTCGCCACACTTTGATAAATGTCACCTGACGTGTTTTTTACATTAACCATGATGTTTTCATCATTTCTGCAGATAAAGCAACCCGGTTTTGGCTTATTTAAAAAACAGGTGATCATTAATTTATCAGAGGTATTATTTTGGTCTTTTGATTGAATAACAAAGCTGACCGGACCTTCTTTTAATTTTTCTGCCATGCTTTCAATCTTGCTTCCTGGCCTGTCTTTCATTTCCATTCCGCGCAGGGTATCTTTCTGTCTGAGTTCAACCGCAATTTGATGGGGTAGTTTATCAACAAACTGCTGCAAGACACGCTCTACACCATTTAACTGTTCAATTGGTGTTAATGAAACAGCATTGTCTGGTAACTGAGTTTTAAGGCTCAAAGGAAACCCTGATTCTATCATACCGATAACATCTCAATTTATTTTTAAGACAGGAATAGCGACCAAAGATCCCAGAAGCCAAAATCCCACAGTGTGAAAATAGCTATAACAAACAAAAGCACAAGTTTTTATATATATAAAACGTGACTTCTGACTTATACCTGACAATGACAGTTTTGTGCCCTTCAGAATCAGGCGGTAGTACTATCGAATTCTATAAGTAGCTGGCCATATCCTGTAAATTCTGGTTATTCCACAAGTAGCCGATAACACGGTAGCCAAATACCTTTATCAGATTCAGGATGAACACATCATGGACAAGGACAGCCCCGGCAACGGCTCTACCCGACAAAACGATCAGGCCATGTCCGGGATAAAGAAGCGAAGCATCATCTCTCAGCAGGAGGTAAAGCGGACGTTACTGTCCAGTGCAGATTTCACCCGTCCGAAAGTAAAGCCTCTGGCAGAGAGGCTGGTCAGCCAGAAGCCAGCCAATCTGACAGAAGCATTGCAGCCACTGAAACAGGGTGTCGATTACGCCTCTGACCTTATTCACCGCCTGCAAAATACTCAACCTTCTGCGCAAGATGACAGGCGGCAACACGCAAACCGCATCACAGACACCATTCACTTGCTGGAAGGTATGCAAAAAGCCCTTGAGAAAGAGACAAAAGATCTGTTCAACGCACATAGCCAGACAGAGACAGGACAGCAGAACGGGACTTCTGACAGCCATGCCCTCTATCTGGAGTCATCAACGTTACTGAATACACTGCAATCGTATATTAGAACGTTAGAAAAGATGAAGTCGACGTCTGTTGAATAGGCTTCGGTGACAATGGCACCTTTGTCAGCAAAGCCCAGGTAAGACTGGACATCGGCAAAGCTCTCTTCCGTCATGGCCGGTACGATGCGATCAACCATGGTGCATGGGAAGGCCACGTGTTCACGAATCCAGGCGGCCAGCTCTTGATCCATCGCCTCTGCCATCTGAATGACCGCTGCCCGGGCACGTTTGCCATAGAAACCAGTGGCTTCAGTCACCATCCGGCGGGTCCCAGCTTCTGTGCCGGGTAATGACCAGCCAGTGGTGCCAGTTCCCGGACATACACATCTTCATCAAGCGTGAAGAGGGTGATGGTCAGATTCGGGTCATTGCCACCTGGGCCCTGTTTTCCACCCGTGGCATTCCATTACGATCACTGATCCTTTTGAACTCCTGCTGCTGGCTGGTGCACAACCTGTTGACCGGGTCTGTTGGTGGCAGTCTGATTGAGGCAACGTTTGTGGTTACTAATAGCATTACCATTTATAAGCTTTATAAGGCAGCTGTTGTATCAGTACCGGTAATTCAGGAAGTTAAGCTATAGGGAACTCGGCTTTCCTCGTTCCCACACTCCGTGGCTAATGCATACCTGCACCAAGCGGTTTTTCACTTCCCATGAAAATGCAAAAGTTTGGGTATACTCCCACGAGGGACCGTGGGAGTGAGGTCAGAATGCTTAAATATCCCACTTCACGCTGACAGAGAAGTTACGGCCTGGCTGAGTGTAGCGGTTAAGTTCAGGATCGCCAAAACTACGACCACGGACATCTTCCAGTAACCAGTACTTTTTATCAGTGATGTTAAACAACCCGGCTCTTAACGTAACATCCTCCACAGGACTGTAATAAGCCGTTAGATCTACAAGCCCATAACCTGCCGGATTAAACTGGGTTTTACCTGTTGGCACTTCGGAGTCACTGACATCAGAGTCACTTTTACCTTTAACCAACGTCCAGGCAAGCTCACCACCGTAGTTTCCGGAAAGGTCATCATAGCCAAGACCGATCACAGCAGTTATGGGCGCAACACTGTTCAGCTTTTGATTATTTTCTTTATCTTCACCATCAGCATACGCAAGAGACCCTCGTAGTGTTGTTCCCATAGGGGCACCGATTGTTTCGTCAAGCCATAATTGACCCCTGAGTTCAACACCTTGAATTTCCGCTTTACCAATATTCTGTGCTTGAGTGATTCCTCCGGTGTATGTTGGGTCACTCATATCAGTGAATGTATCAATGAAGTTTGAGTAGCGATTATAAAAAGCTACAACTTCAAAACTACCTCTATGATCATCACCTCTTAAACCAAACTCAACAGACTGGCTCTCCTCTGGCTTCAGATCCGGGTTTGAGATGGTTTTATAGGGTTTACCATCAAAGCCTATACCCTTATGGGTATAGTACATATCGTATAAATCGGGCGCTTTAAACCCTTGGCTATACTGACCAAAAACGGAAAGCTCATCGCTCAAGTTATAAACAGCACCAAGTCGGCTAGTCAGCTTATTCCCTGTACTTTTTTCCAGCTTATCCCCTCCTGGAGAATACTTATAGCTGTCAAATCGCACCCCGGGGGTTAACACCAATCGGTCAGTTAAAGTAATTTCATCCTGAACAAAAAGGCCATATGTCAGCTTATCAACACTTGGAATGTACGTTTTGTCAGCAGGATCTTTCCCGGTCTCGTAACTGATATTTCTGTTTTCTGTTTTTACATCATTGACATCAAAACCATAAACAAAGCTATGTTCGGTATTACCTAACTGAACCTGTTTATCAAACTGAGTCGCCAGCTGAATGCTTTTTTCTCCATAGAAGTAAACTTTCTTACGGTCATTGTATCTACTTGTGGCCGGGATCCAGGTCGTCTGGTCCATCTTTGAATCTTGCCAGTCCAGCTGGGTTCTCAGACTATCAAAAGCAGTGAGACCTGCCTCCCATTCATGAAAGGCACCAATGCGCTTACGGCTGGCAATATCTTCGCCTGTTGTACCGCCTGGCAGCAGTTTTTCTCCTGACTTCAGCTTAACCTTAGTCTTAGCGTCCAGGTATTCACCAGTCAGACCAACTCGATGATCATCGTTCACCTGATACTGTAATTTACCCAGAAAGTTATTGCTGCCAGTATCCAGAGGATCAGCAGCGCCTCTTGCATTACCTTCAATATCTGCACCACTATGAGTTTCCAGTTCTTCAACATCTCTTCGGGTATAGATCAGCATACTTTCAAGATCACCTGTACGATTTGCCAGGGTGAAAGTTTCTGCAAAGCCATGATCTGCACTGGTATAACTACCCTTTACCGAAGCAGTAGTATCATCACCATCAGACTTCAGGTAATCAGAGGGATCTTTTGTCTGATAAGCAACAATACCCCCAATAGCATCACTTCCATAAAGGCTTGATGCAGGCCCTTTAACAACTTCCACAGCTTTAATGGCATCAATATCAATAAAGTTTCTTTGTGAACGCTGGTAAGTAAAACCAGAGTCAAACTGCTGCGGCTGGTCTATGCCATCCACCATAATTTTAACCCGGTTGCCTTCCATACCCCGGATATTAAAACCTTCAGACCCGGTACGACCATCGGAACCAACACTGATGCCCGGCTCGTAACGAACCAAGTCTCTGATATCGGTAGCCAGCTGTTTTTCCAGCTGTTCTTCGTCCATAACTACGATCGTTCCAGCAATATCTTTCAACTGCTTCTCAGAACGTGCAGCGGTTACCGTAACCTGATTCATCAGCGTCGGCTGATATTTTTTATCGGTGCTTTCTGTGGCAGTTTCAGCCAAAACAGGCGAGGTGTGCGCAAGAGAAACGGTGGCCGCCATCACAGCCAGCGCCAGCGTATTTTTTGAAAACCTCATGAATTTCAATCTGTACCAGTGTGGGCTGTGACAGCCACCAATTGCCTTCTGACAGTCGCCAATGACCGCCTGCTTCTTCTGATTCTCATGCTGAAAAAAATACGCAATGAGAATAAACAACGGCGGGATAATAATTATAAAAAATATCAAATGCAAATCATTATCATTAAGTTTGATATGATCACAGACGACTACGGTTGTATTTCACGCAGAGCGAGGCTATATGGGTATTAGCGCTTTCCTGAACTAGTCTTTGGGAACATCATGACACCGTTGATTCTGATAGGGTGATGTTTTGAATTTTTTGAAATCATCAACAACCATCTGACGGGTAACCTCGCCCAGGCTCTTTCCCTCATCTTTCAGGCGCTGCTTGACTCGCTCCCAGCGATCAGGGGTCAGTGAGCCAATGATGTCACCGGTTATGTTATTTACTAACTGATACCGGTCTTCATAAATATGGAGGCGGACCCTTTCAGTGCCCCGGTTAACCACCAGATTGTTACGGTCAGTTTGTTGCCACTCATTTCTTTGCAGGGTTTGCCGCTGGGCTTTGGTCAATGTTTGTTTCCCTTGCAGTGCCAGCACCAGCTGGAAATCCTCCTCTGCCATGTCCAGAATCGCATCTTCATCAATGGTGACTTCAGGGTGATCCTGTTTCAGTTTTGCCACCAGTGCCCGGCGCTCCTGATCCTGGGGTGAGGGGGTTGTGGTGCTCAGGCGCTTGCCTTTTCTGATGGTCTGTTGCATTTCAGCAAGCTGCGCGGGATACAAATGGCTTGAGTCACTCAGGCGGTCGTAACGGGAAATTGCTTCGAAACTTTCAGTGATTCTTTCCACTTTTCCCGTGATGATCATGATGTTTTGTCGTGTCTTTTGCTGATCCGCAGCACTGATATCGGGCATTTTCAAAATGAATTGCAGGCTTACCAGTTGTTCTCTCAGTGCGTCAAAGTAACCGTACAGATGGTCGTCGTCGCCCCCCTGTAACTGATTGGGCATCACCGGCTTGTTGGCATTGATCAAACCCCGCAAAAAGTTGGCGCGATCATTGACGTCCTTTGCGGTTCTTGCCTTGTGCAATTGTTGCAAGAGGTGATTGCACTCGTCGTGATAGCCCTTGATCAAAAAGTGTTTTATCTCTTCGAGATGGACACTTATCTGATTTTGCAGCTGATCAAACGTCTGTGGGCTTGTTGAAGCTTCGTTGCACAGAGCACTGCGCACTGCTGCTTGCCACAGCGCAAACTGCTTTATCAATGCCGGTCCGTAACGTTTCTGATAGGCGCTTGTAATGGCGTTTATTTGGGCATTGATGCGCTCCTGCCTTGCTTCCAGCTGAGCACCTGTACTGGAGCCCTTATCGACTTTAGTCAGCTGGTCAGCCACTTGCTCTAACTCTAAAGCCCGCTTTTTAACCTTGTTGAGCAGGAAGATTTTCCCTGTTGGCAGTTCTGCTGCTCTGCTGCCACCTACTGCACCCTCCACGGGCAAGGAATGTTCATCTCTGGCAGATGGAGGACTCAGTACAGAGCCTGGCGCAGACGCATCCCCAAGCCTTAGAACGGGAGGCCGGAGTACGAGTGTCGGGTTCCTCTGTGGCTCTATCGTGATGGTTCTACTGCCAGAAGATCCCCCGCGCTGGTGGAAGTGGAAAAGTGTGGCATTCACTGGTGCGGGGACGAAGTGATCCCAATGGGTGAATGAGGACAGGTCACATTGATGCTGGTTGGTTTTGGTCTGGCAATAGCCGGAGCCGGGCACGTCAGCCAGGCAGCATTGCCTGAAGAAGGCGGTCACTTCCTTTCGAATCTCCGCCAGGCGGGCCGAAGGGGCAGTAGAATCTGAAACGCCAACGCTGAATTTGGAAACCAAAGGCAGGTTCATATCTAGCATACAGATACTTCCATTATTAACTGTTGAGATACAAGCCCATACGCTGGTTCAGTTCCTGTTTATGGCTTGAGATGGATCTTTCCTGTTAGATACCCGGTTGGAAAAATAGTTCCCGAGTACTAGGATTTATTACACTCATTTTTACCCAGTATCGGCCCCAGGCGGCGGGATAAGCCATGACGGTTCTTCGCAAACAGTTCGTAGCCAAAATCAGCAATACAGGCAACACCCGGCCATCGTAAAGGGGCAACCAGGCACCCCATGCCTACAGCTTCCCAGGCCGCCAGAGTTGCATCCACCCCCTTTACTACACGGCCATCAGCCAGCTTCGCGTGAATAACCCGATCCAGTTCTGCCAGGTCAAATTCCGGGTATTTTTCCTGAAAACCATCCTGTCTGATATCAACCAGCTTCAGTAAACCTTTGCGGTTCTTTTTCGCCAGATGATCGACTTCACGCATGCACAGCGGGCATTCTCCATCGTAGAAAAGCGTAACAGGCAGGGATATTTCTTTTCTTTTTAGCACCATAACTGCAATCACCGAAGGTAAATGATTTTTCGAGAATGTAAGCAACCTTTAATAAACGTTTTTTTGCCAATTTTACGGCCCGGGCAGTGCTCCAGATCAAACAATTGGCGGATATTACTTATTAGCACAAACAATGCGAATTATTATCATTCATGTTATTGAACACCTTTTATGCTTCGAGTAACCTACGCTGCTGTTAGGTCATTCAACACTATTATCGCTCCTGGTCATGCCTAAAAAAGCTTTCTTCACATTGCTGATATCCGTTGCGGCCCATGTGGCGGTGGTGGTTGCGCTGGACCACCAGGAATCTGAGCCCAGAACCATTTATATGGGTTCTATCCAGGCACCGGTTTCCGTGAGCTTTGCCACGGTCAGCCAGCCGGAACCGCCGGTCAAAGAGCCGGTTGTTCAGGAAGAACCTGAGCCTGAACCAAAGGTAGTCCAGAAACCGATAGAGAACGCCAGGCCCGTTCTTGAAAAGAAAGCACCCAAGCCAGAGCCGGTAAAGAAAAAACCGGAAAAAATCACCGAAAAGTCCAAACCCGTTGAGAAGACCAGGCCTGAAGTGACTGAGCCGGTGATGGCAAAAACCGTGACTGAGAGAAGCCCGTCCCCCGGACTGAGCAACGAGCCCGTGATGGTGAGTGAACCGGAAATCCGTGACTGGGTTCAACCCCGCTACCCGAAACTGGCGCAACGGAGAAATCAGCAGGGCGTGGTGATGCTCGATGTAATTGTTGATGAACGGGGTCACCCGATCACCATCGATATTCTTGAGTCATCCGGCTACCCCGTGCTGGACAGGGCAGCCATTGATGCCGTTAAGCGCTGGTCATTCAAGCCCGAGCAACGTAATAGCCAATTTGTGAAATCCCGGGTGCATATTCCCGTCGCATTTGAAATCAGTTGATTCAGCAAACCATTTACTACTGAGCAGGTAACGCCATGTTGACAGAACACCTTGCATCACTGGGGATCATGGCCTGGCCATTACTGATCACCTCTTGCCTTGGACTGGCCATGATTCTTGAGCGGCTGGTGACCTATGCCCTGCTGCCCTCCATGAACCGCAAGGGGATGACCGCACTGTTTAATGAAGTGCGTCAATGCTGTGGCAGCGATAAGCAGGCACAAAGCAAGGACAATCTTTGCCAGGATCTTAGCCAGGGCAAAGGCATTCGTCAGGGGGTTGCAGTGCTTCTGAGCCACAGCACCTGGGAAAAGTCGATGCGTGAGGAAGTGGCTGGCCTGTGGCTGCTGAAGCAGAAGCGTAGCCTGAATGCCTGGCTGAAGCCATTGATGCTGATTGGTGTGCTGGCCCCTATGCTGGGTCTGCTGGGTACCGTATTGGGTATGATCGATATGTTCCGTGATATTGCCGCCGTGGCCGGTCCGGTCACTCCGGATATTCTGGCTGCGGGTCTGTGGCAGGCGATGTTCACCACCGCATTCGGTTTGATCATCGCAATTCCAGCCCTGGCGGCGGCTCACGGTTTTGGTGTCTGGGCTAACCATTATCTCTCCAAGCTGGAGTTTGCCCTGAATCACACTAACCTGCTGCTGGAAGGCCTGACGATGGACGACGACGGTTTAGCCACTTCGCCTTCAGCACCTGCTGTTAAGAGTTTGACGGAAAAGGGTAGTGCCAGCTCAGAGACTGGCCAGCCAGACGTCCTCCGTGCCGGAGCGGTAGCGGCATGATTCGCATCAACGATATTGATGAAACCAGTGCATCACTCTCCATGGCGGATCTGACGCCGCTGCTGGATGTGGTGTTTATCGTCATGGTGTTTCTACTGTTCACCGCCAATGTACAGACCCTGAGCCTGCCGGTGGAACTGCCTCAGGCAACCCGGCAGGAGGCGTCGGTCACCACGGCCCCAAAAACGCTGACCGTCAGTATTCTGGAACAGGGTGAGCCCTGGGCTATTGGTGAACAGAAGTTTGAGCAGTGGGAAGTGTTCGCTACCACTTTGTTGAAACAGGTGAAAGAAGCTCCCGGTACCACTGTACTGATTGCCGGTGATAAAGATGCCCCCCTGGGCAATCTGGTCAAGCTGATGATGTTTTTCAGCCAGCACAAGATTGACGCTGCGCAGGTGCTGATGGAACAGGAAGATGGTAAAGGCGAACCATGAAGAAAACGTTTAAACCACTGTTGGCCGCCCTGGTGGCTGTTTCTGCTGCCATGGGTGGCAACGCTGCACTGGCGCACGGATCACACGACAATCAACGTATTGTCTCTGCTGGCAACGGGGTAACCGAGATTATCTATGCCCTGGGTGCCGGTGATCAGGTGATTGCCGTTGACCAGACCAGCACCTGGCCCCTGGAAGTCAACCAGTTGCCCAGGCTCGGCTATCATAAACAGCTGTCTGCTGAGGGGATTCTGGCGCTTGGGCCTACCCTGCTGATCGGCACTGAAGACATGGGCCCAACGGCAACCCTGACCCAGTTGAAAAGTGCCGGTGTTGCGGTGGCAGCCCTGCCCCTGGAGCATACCGCTGACAGCATTGAACATCAGATCAAGTCACTGGCCGGTATTCTTGGTAAAGAGGAACAGGGCGAAGCGCTGTGGGACGACATCGAAGACTCCCTGGATGAGGCGCAAGCCATGGCCAGTGCTTATCAACAACAGCATGAAAAGAACGTACCGGTCCTGTTTGTCCTGACCATGGGCGGGCGCTCCCCAACCATCGCCGGTACCGGCACTGCGGCTAATGCGATCATTGGTCTGGCAGGGGGATACAACCCCGCAGCAGAGCAGTTTAAAGGGTACAAGGCACTGTCCAATGAAGCCATGCTGCTGCTGGCACCCGAGGTCATCATTTTTCCGGGCTCAACCAGTAACCCGGATATGACACCGGCAAAACTGCTGGAACAGATGCCCATCCTGAAGCAGACGCCTGCTGGCCAAAACGGCCGGGTGGTCGCCATTGATGGCAATATGCTGCTAGGCGGCCTCGGCCCAAGAACGGGGGATGTTGCACTGTCCCTGGCGAAATCTTTTTACTTAGACCAAGGTAATCCATCCTCCAATGAGTCGTAACCATCAGGGGGCACTGCTGTTAACCGCGCTGGCAATCCTGCTGCCAGTCGTGGTGATTGTGTCCATTGGCGTGGGCGCTGTGCCCATTCCCGCAGGTGATATTCTGACCATACTGTTTGACCGGCTGGGTTTGTCCGACAGCACCATCAGCAACCAGTCTGCGCTGATTATTGAGTCCATTCGTTTACCCAGAACACTGCTGGGGCTGATTGTCGGTGGCTCGCTGGCGGTCGCCGGTGCCTCCATGCAGGGCCTGTTCCGAAACCCGCTGGCGGACCCCAGTATTGTCGGTGTCTCCAGCGGTGCGGCCCTGGGTGCGGGTATTGCCATTGTCCTGGGTGGTCTGCTGTTTGCCGGTGCTCCATCCCTGGTGCAAAGCTACAGCGTTTCCATTCTGGCTTTTGTTGGCGGGGTACTGTCCACCTGGCTGGTGTATAAAGTCGGTACCACCAGCAACGGCACGTCGGTGGCAACAATGCTGCTGGCCGGTGTGGCGATCAATGCCCTGGCCGGTGCCGGGATGGGGATGTTGAACTACGTTGCGGACGATACCATGCTGCGCAACCTGACCTTCTGGCAGATGGGCAGCCTGGGGGGCGCTACGTGGGATCTGGTGATTATCTGTGCCACGCTATTAATCCCGGTGGTCCTGATTCTTGGCCGTTATGGCCTGGTGCTGAACGCGCTGCTGCTGGGTGAGTCGGAAGCTCGCCACCTGGGCATTGATGTCCAGAAGGTCAAGCTGACCCTGATTTTCCTGACAGCCCTGGCCGTGGGGGTTTCCGTTTCCGTCAGTGGTTTTATCGGTTTTGTGGGACTTGTGGTTCCTCATCTGATTCGCCTGGCGGTTGGCCCGGACCATCGTATTCTGTTGCCAGCCTCGGCCATGCTGGGCGGTATTCTGTTACTGGTAGCGGATATGCTGTCCCGCACCATTGTCGCCCCGGCAGAACTTCCCATCGGTATTGTCACTGCCCTGATGGGTGCCCCTTTCTTCCTGTCACTGTTGTGGCAGCAACGTAAAAGGATTGTCTGATATGGCCTCTGGTAAGGAAAGCGCAGCGGTAAACACGCTGGAAGTTCGGGGCGTATCGGTGCAGATCGGAGACAGGCACCTGCTTCAGGACATTAATCTGACCCTGAAGCCCCGGGAAGTGGTCTCGGTGCTTGGCCCAAACGGTGCCGGTAAAAGCACCTTGATGAAAGTGATCAGTGGCGAGAGAAAACCTTCCAGCGGCGAAGTGCTGCTTAATGGTCGCAGTGACTGGCCATTGAACCATCAGGCATTGATGCTCGGTGTGTTGCCGCAGTCATCCTCGTTGAGCTTTCCCTTTACGGCGGAAGAAGTCGTTCTGCTGGGCCGCATTCCCTGTGCCAGTCACCATGATGAAAACCTGATGATTACCCGGGAAGCGCTTAACAAGGTTGATGGCTTACATTTGCAGGATCGTCATTACACCACCCTCTCCGGTGGTGAACGCCAGCGTGTGCATATGGCGCGGGTATTGGCTCAGATCTGGGATGAAAGCCCTTATGGTCAGCGCTACCTGTTGCTTGATGAGCCTACATCGGCACTGGACCCGGCCCATCAACAGCTGACCCTGAAAATGGCCAGGCAGGAAGCAGACCAGGGCATCGGCGTGATGGTTATCATGCACGACCTGAATCTGGCCGCGCGCTATTCTGACCGGATTGTGATCCTCAGAAATGGCAGGATAGCTGCAGAAGGCACACCCCATCAGGTTCTGACCCCGGAAACGATTGGACAAGTGTTCGATATTGAGGTCAGTGTATCTGAGCACCCGGCCTATCACTGCCCGCTGGTTGTGAACCATTAATTGGCCGTTTAAGTGATGGCCTGACGATGCAGCGTCAGGCCCCAAACAACCAGCGCTACCCTCCTGCCAGCACCGGCTCTCCGTTCCATTGTTCGACCTTATTCCCGGAAGAAATCCGGCTCTTTGCCGCAAGGCCATGGGCAAACGTCTCAAATACCTGGGATATATATTTTTCCAGGGAGCGCAGTCCCGGGTCTTGATCCGTTTCAATAAAGTCATGAATCATGTCATGACCGCTCTGTGGTAAGGTGAAATCGGCAAAAAGCTTACCCGCCGACTGATAACGCCTTTCCTTATTGGGAATCATGGTTTCAAAGGCAATTCTCTGTTTCGCGCTGGTATCGAAACCGTCAAATACGACTTTATCCAGTCTGGAGGCAATGGCCTCAAGCTCAGGATCGTGGGTGCTTAATTCATGAATATCACGGTTACCGGCAAGAATGATGGTCTCAGGCAAACGTACTTCTGTTTTCAAATAAGGACTGTAGTAAGAACGATTGGACGGATCGAGCAACTTCAACATAAACGACAGTACATCTTTGCTTTTCTCGTTTCCGGAGATGAAGAGCCGATCAAACTCATCAATCAGCAGAACCTGATTATGGTGATTAATATCCTGGCTTGAATCGGTACGGGCAACAATCGCATCCAGAATTCTGCCAGCCCTGGCATTGGCACTTTCAAACGGGGTTCCGACAATATCATCAATGGAGGCACCATCGAGATTGACAATGGCAAGGTTAGTCCCCATCGCTTCCGCCAGCTGTTTGGCTGCATGGGTCTTGCCGGTTCCGGGTGCGCCCAGGAAATAAATCGGGTAATGGCTATCATGGATTGAGGAATCGGTCTGCTGGTAAATCAGCTCGGAATGGACAAACCGTTTTAACCGTTCGCCTACGTGGGTTGGGTAGTCCTGCAAGGCTTCCTCAATTTTCTCTTCATCGTACACCAGTGCTTTGGAGTAAAACGGAAGCCTTAATGCTTTATCCAGAATTTTCTGCAACCGGTTGAGTGCTTCGCCGCCAGGGCTTCGCCAGAAACTGTAAAACAGCTCATCCTCGATGTAATGTTGTGTGCGTTTGTCCAGCAATGCTTTCTTGGCACCATAGGCCAGAATCAAATTCTCCTCGGCCAGCTTGGGCGCAAATATTCCGTAATAAACATTCATGGTAAATGGAACAGATGTCGCCACTATTAATGTGCCGACCATCGTAAAAGACACGTAAGCTAACAGGTTAGTAAAATCCGAGCTGGTCCTCACAAATTGGTAAATGGCTCCTTTGTACGAAAATGCTGTTCCAGCAATAGCAAAAGCAGGAACATAAAACGCCAGATAGGGTAACGACTCATAGAGAGAATACTCCTTCAGTACCCAGTTGTACTGCCGTTTTGCTTCAGCCCAGCCTGCCCTTACCTGAGCTTCAATGGGTTGTCCCCCATATCCGGGGGCATTCAGACGATCAAAGAAACGGTTGTTTGCCATATATTGCCTGACATAGCTGATATGTAATTTATCCGGTGTTACCGCAGTCTCATCTGCCAGAGCAATGGGACACAAAATAAAGGAGACTAAAAAGAAAATACAAAACTGCCTGAACTGCTTCATCAATTTAACCTTATTAACTTTGTTCGATTTGCGCACTTAGACAATATTTTCCTGATCAAGGTTCACAGGCATGAACTAATCCAATGATTGCGGTAATTCCGGTGACCACTCACATCCCGGAAATGGCCTGCATGGCCGTCACGTAACCACAACAATCCCGCTGTGGTAAACCGAAGTTTTCCACTTGAAATCTGTTGATCTGTATCAATTGCACACCACCTCACAAATCAAAATAATAATAATTCTCATTTTGTAAGTTAGAATGATCCGATTATGGTTGCCAGACACACCCTGGGTCCCGAGCTGACCGGGATATCATCCCCTGATCCACTGAAGTTTGCCTTTACCGGCAAGAAGTCAGCCCACACCCAAAGCGGCTCCATTCCGGTTCCCGCCGGGCAGACTCAGGCTATGTACCGGCAACTGATGGATAGCCCTGCTAACCCACAGCAGCTGACGGACAGTAAGCGACTGGCCTATATCCATATTCCTTTTTGCAGAACCCATTGCTCTTACTGTGGTTTCTTTCAAAACACCACCAAAAAAGATGAAATTGCCCGCTATGTCGACTATCTGGAACGGGAAATTCGCCTGTCGGCACAGGATGCCTGGACTCAGGGAGGCCTGTTCCATGGCGTCTATTTTGGCGGCGGGACACCCACCGACCTGACCCCGGAGCAGATTATTCGCCTTGGCAATGCAGTACGTGAGTACCTGCCACTGGCCAACGATGTTGAGATGACCTTTGAAGGCCGTTTTCATGGCTTTGATAACGACAAAATTGCGGCCTGCCTGGAATCCGGGTTTAACCGCTTCTCCCTGGGGACACAGAGTTTTAATACCACCATCCGTCGCCGCATGAGCCGGATCGACTCCGGTGAATTCCTGCTGGAAAGGCTGGACTATGTCAGCAGTCTGAACAATGCAGCCGTCGTCGTAGACCTGATGTTCGGTCTGCCGGGCCAAACCCTGGATGACTGGGAGCAGGATCTGCACACCTTCCTGCAATCCAAAGCCCATGGTGTCGATCTTTATCAACTCATTCTGCTGGGTTCCAGCCGGATGAAGCAGTCGATTGACAATGGCTCCATGCCCGAGCCGGCCAGCTCACCGGAGCGTGCGGAAATGTTCCGCCGGGGAGTTGATATCCTCAGTTCCCACAAAGTGGGTCGACTGACTGTCAGCCACTGGGGACGGGATACCCGGGAGCGGAATATCTACAACCACGGGGTAAAATCCGGTGCCGAAATCATGCCGTTTGGTGCCGGTGCCGGTGGTAACTTTGCCGGGCACAATGCCATGAGCCTGAGAACACTGCCCGCCTATTACGAGGCCCTGGATGCTGGCCAAAAGCCCCTGATGATGATGAGCAAAGCCACGGGTAATAAACCGCTGCTGGGCACCATCGGCTCGGGTTTTGACCGTGGCTGGTTGGAAATCGGCAAGCTTGACCATGTTGCTGGTGCAGGCATGAGCGAGCACTGCATGCCGCTGTTTGACGCCTGGCAGGACAATGGCCTGGCCACCATTCACCATGGCATTCTCGATTTGACGCTGCCCGGGCAATTCTGGAACGTCACCATGCACCAGGCCCTGATTAATTTTCTTGAACAACATCCTTTTGCTGGACAAAACACGGAGAAAGCCGCATGACTCTGGCTCAACAGGTACAGGATATTCTGACCGGAAACCCGGCCATTTTACCGGCAGATATAGCTAACCAGCTCAATGCCAGCGAACTGGACGTGATTCAGGCCATGCCCGCTGACATGGTGACATTGATTGATGCCAGCCATTACCTGGATGTCCTGCGGGATATCAAAACCTGGGGCGAACTGACGCTGGTGATTGATGTGGATGGTTCAATTTTTGAAATGGTTGGCCATTTCCCGAAAGGGGGTGAAAAGTTCGGCTATTACAATCTGAGCGACCGCCGGACACCGCTGAAAGGACACCTGAAGCTGGATAATGTTGCGGTGATCGCCCTGGTCAGCAAGCCCTTCCATGGTGTAGCAACCCGCTCGGTGCAATTCCTGAGCAAACAGGGCCGTATGTTGTTCAAAGTTTACCTGCGTCGGGATAAAGAGCAGAACTTTTTGCCGGAACAGCTGGAAAAATTTGAGGCGTTGAAGAGACTCTCTGCCGCCTGATGATCTCCCTGGTAACACGGGTACTGCTGGTTACCGGGATTTAAAACTTGCGTCTGTGATCTTCCTCCTGAGGCCTCCGTCACCACCCGGAGGCTGGCCGGGAATAGCCTGCGAATTTGCAGCAAAACCTGGGAACCCAATGTCTGGTTGACTCAAATATTGCAAGGATGGTGTCCGGGAGGAACTTTTAAAAGAAAGAACAGTCTTAAGGCAGAATTCAATAATTCCATAATCTAATGGATATACCTGCCTGCTCTGATTCACACGCTATTTCTTGTTGTCTTCAAGATACCGCTTCGTCTGGATCTGGTACATCGGGTCAACTCTTCTTCCGTGAAATAGCAGAAGCAGCAAATATTCTATGTGCCATGGGTACTCATAAAACTAATGAACACCACCTTCAGCAGCCAACGAAGTCTTTTCACAATGCATTGAATGATTCCCGGTTTGAAAACAGATCGATCGTCATCGCTTATAGCGATAATGAAGAAGATCAACCACGTCACTTACCGGCAACAACAGGATCGCAGAATAATGATCCTGCCCCCGTGTATATTCCTGAAAATGAACGGTTTTCAATCTATTCTCTGTTAGGGTTAGGGGGTGAAATTCATTCATCAGACGATTTAGCCTTGGCAAGAGTTGATGAGTCTGATGAACGTTGCTCCTTACCCATTGAGCACGAAAAGGAGCCTCGTAAAGCGCTCACCGATACACAGCACCGAAGGGAGCGCTATAAAAATGACCCTTCCTACGCCGAGCAACTCAGGAAGAAAAGCAGGGAACGTTACCGAAATGATCCCGCTTACGCAGAGCGCCAAAGGAAGCGCCAAAGGGATCGCAAAAGAGAGCGCTACCACAATGATCCCGTTTACGCAGAACACAAAAGGGAGCTCAAAAGAAAGCTTCGCAGAAATCCCGTTTATGTAGAATTCGAAAGGAAGAAAAACAGGGAACGCTACCAGAATAATCCCGCTTACCGAGAGCGCCTAAGGGAGCGCCAAAGGGAGAGCAGAAGGCTGCGCTACCACAATGATCCTGATTTCGCAGAGCGCAGAAGAGAAGCGTCACGAAGATACCGCTTACGCAAAGCACAAAAAAATGCGTCACCAGAATGATCCCTGTTTTGCCAATAGATAAGTAGTTAACCAAATGAAATCATATTAAAAAGCAATTCTAAATGAACTTTTGCAAAATAATTCAGTCAAATAGACGTATCCCCTGTTTGCCGCAGCATTACTGCCATAAAAATTGTGGGATATAAATAACTAATATTCTGAGGATATAAGACATATGAATGTCTCTCATCGTACTCCACCGGTGATCAAACAGCCACAACAAGTGGAACATCGGTCGGCCGGTTATGGCTGTGATTTTCACGCTGTTAAAGAAACTGCTAAAATTTCGAGTGGCTATGGTGCTATCGGTGCCTTCGGCGGTTACATGGGGGGTGCATTAATATCCAAGTGCCAAATCGCTTATGCCTTCCTCGGCATACCTATTGGTTTTGCCAGTCTTGCCTGTCCTGTAGCCACCTTTATTGGCATCTCTAGTCACTGCGCTTGCGTCAAGAAACTTCCGGAACGACAGATCGCCATCTGTACTGAACCAGTCTCCCACACTGGTGACAAGCAACAGAGCTCGGAGCAACCATCGGTATCATCTCCACCATACTGGGATCCCAACAGCATGGCTCCTCCACCGTATCCGGGAGAGGGAGATGCATTCATCTTCATAGATCCCTCATCGTATTCGTTCGTTTGTAGCAAATGCACAGCTCCCATTCAGTCTCAGCCAGGATTGCAGAGTTCTTTTGATGACTCATTCCAAGTTTTCAAACAGCCTCTGGTATCGTGGGAGGGGGATCAGCAGGGGGCAATTTCTTAGGGTCTGCTTTGACTTGACGAAAAGGCTCTCTTGCCATAACTGAGATGCTTAAATAATTAATGCATCACTTTAATCAATGTGCTGGCAACGGTCTTGGTCTGGCTTCTGGTCATACCAGGATATATTGGCAGTGAAAGACAGTGTTCGGATAACTGCTCACATACGGGTAGTTCATGTTCACCGTCCTTCCCTGCCAATGCCCTTTGCTTATTTAGAGGCAACGGGTAATAAATAGCACTGGCAATACCTTCACCGGCAAGGCGCTTCCTGACCATATCCCGGCCAGTGGGCAAAACAACCGTAAACTGATGATAAATATGTTCCTGCTGCCCATGAGGAAAGAGTACCTCACTATCGTTCAGGAATTCTCGATACCATTGTGCCACCTGTTGTCGCTGAGCATTAAACACCTCTATATGCTCCAGCTTGACTCTTAACAGGGCCGCCTGAATTTCATCCAGACGACTGTTGTAGCCCGGGCACTCATGGTGGTACTGGTATGCACTGCCGTGATTTCGTAGCATCCGTACCGTTTCGGCGACTTTTAATTCGCTGGTAATGACCAGACCACCATCACCAAATCCACCAAGGTTTTTACTGGGGAAAAAACTGAAAGTACCGAGCAAACCGAAATTGCCGGTTTTTCGGGATTGATAACCAGCACCAAAGGATTGTGCACAGTCTTCCAGCAGGATTAAACCATGACGATCACAGACGGCCTGAATCTCCCGAAGCGCTGCAGGTAAACCAAAAAGATGGACAACCAGCACAGCCCTGCAACGGGAAGTGATACTTCGCTCCAGCTCAAGGGGGTCAATATTGAATGTCTCTGAGTCTATATCAACCAGAACGGGCGTTGCCCCCACCTGGATAATGGCCTCCGCTGTGGAAAAAAAGGTAAAACCCGTGGTTAATACCTCATCTCCCGGCCCTATACCGGCAGCATGGAGAGCAAGAACAAGTGCATCGGTACCATTTGCACAACTGATGGCGTACCTGGCTCCGAGGTAATGAGCGACCTCCTGTTCAAAAAGCTCCACTTCTTTCCCCATGATAAAACGACCACTGCGCAATACTTCCAGCGCTTTTTTTTCTAACTGCGCCTGAATTGGCCGATGCCATGCCTGCACATCCACCATTGGGATAGTATTCATTTTTTTTTGATTCATGGTGCCCCTTTTACACTCAATAAAACGGTACCGATTATTCGCTATATGGTTATTTTATCCTTTGCCAGCCGTTCAACGTTTGCTGTCAGAGGCTTACACCCGTCTTATGAATAATCTCCGAAATTCTATTCGCGGCATGCAACGCATCTCGACCATCTTCACCGCTGACCTTTGGGGGGCTTGCAGCAATAACACTCAGAAGAAAGTCTTCAATCTCCAGCCTGAGCGCATCACTGCCCTCATAACTCTGCTCCTGACATTCGATGGCCGGAACCCCCGGATGCAACTCCCCTTCACCTTTGAAGAAATGGCTGACTTTCAACGCTTGAAAATCAACGCAGATACAGGAGCATTTCTGGAAAATCCGCATTTTCCTTTTGCTTTTCTGACTGATTCGACTGGCGGTCACATTGGCAACACAGCCATTGGCAAACGACAAACGGGCCTGGGCAATATCAATGGTGTCTGACAAAACCGCACTGCCATTGGCCGCAATATCCAGTATCGGGGAATCCACCATATTCAGAATAATATCCAGGTCATGAATCATCAGATCCATAATCACATTGATGTCCATGGATCGTGGCTTGAAGCTGGACAGGCGGTGAGACTCAATAAACCGGGGCTGGTTAACCTTGTCGGCAACGCACCGCAGTGCTGCGTTGTAGCGCTCCAGAAAGCCAACCTGGAGGATCAGTTGTTGCTTCCTGGCCAGCTTAATCATCTCTTCAGCCTGGGGTACATTGCTGGCAATGGGCTTTTCCACCAACACATGCACGCCCGCTTTCAGAAAGTCACTGGCTATGGCGTGATGCAGGGCGGTAGGAACAACAACACTGACGGCATCAACCTGCCCGATCAGGTCCCGGTAATTACTGAAATAATGGGTGTTGCAGCTGCTGGCAACCTGCTGGCCACAGGTCTCGTTGATATCGGCAACGCCCACAAGGTGGCTGGATGCCAGCCGGGCATACTTCTGAGCATGAAATTTACCGAGATAACCCGCTCCAATCACTGCCGTTCGTAGCATTTGCTGGCATCACTCTCTGGCTTATGGGAACGCCGCCACTCTGAACAGTATTGACCCGGTTATGGAATTGGTATTAAAACGATATTCCCTGATCAAGGTTGTCGATGAATAGAAGCAGTAAAGAAAAGATAGACAGAAATTGCAGTTCTGCTAGAAGAAGAGGAAGAAATGGGGCAGAAAGTGAAAGGCAGCGAGGCACGCTGCCTTAGCCCGGATATTTCATAAACTGCCCCGAATCTCGCGCCGGACTTTGTCGCTCTAAGGGATTTTGTGAGGGAGCGCCGTACCGGGGAGTACGGTCGACTGAGCAAAACTCCCTTAGAGCGACAAAGGACAAGCGAGAGTGAGAGCACGTTTATGAAATATCCGGGTGAGGATGCTGACCAAGAATAGACTGCCGCAATCAGCTGCGCTTGCCTTATACGCTCACCTCGGCATGTTTATGACCACCGATAGCAGTTCTGTAGTCCAGCTCAATCTTGTTGATGACGCGGTCACCATCGAGCAGACACCCAGAAATACGGCGGTTTATTGCTATGAAAAGAGATTACAACACGTAACCACCCGACCATTTGCAGCCATATTCACTGACTGCCCATGGCCGGGTATGACTCAATCAAATCCCGAAAAAAATAAATTTCAGAACAAATAATGTGGCCAGAATCCACATACTGATACTGACTTCACTGGTCCTTCCCGCCAGCAGTTTTACCAGTGGGTAAGCGATAAACCCGAGAGCAATGCCGTTAGCGATGGAAAAGCTCAGCGGCATCATAATGGCGGTAATCAGTACCGGACCCGCTTCCGTCAGATCATTCCAGTCAATGTTTGCCAGACTGCCTGCCATCAGCACGGCAACATAAATCAGGGCACCGGCTGTCGCATAGGCGGGAACCATGGCCGCCAGTGGCGAAAGGAACATGCAGAGCAGGAACAAAACACCCACAGTGACGGCTACCAGGCCTGTTCGTCCACCGGCTGCGACACCTGAAGCACTTTCTACATAGGATGTCACCGTCGGTGTTCCCATCAGGGCACCTGCCCAGGAAGCGGTGCCATCGGTAACCATCGCCCGGTTCATGTTGTGCATCTTGCCATTCTCGTCAGCCAGACCAGCTTTATCGCCAACGGCAATCAACGTTCCGGTGGTATCAAACAAATTCACAAACATGAAAGCAACGATAACGCCCAGCATCTCGGGTTTCAGGGCACCCATGATATCCAGTTTACCAACCACAGGTTCAAGGCTCGGTGGGGCGGAGTATATTCCCTGAAAGGCGATATCCCCAGCCAGAAGGCCTATGCCCGAAACAACGACAATGGCCGTCAGCACCGCTCCCTTGAAGCCACGGTAAGCCAGCCCCAGAATCAACAGCAGGCTCAAACAGGCCATCACCGGGCTGAACTGGGTAATATCACCCAGCGTGATAATAGTACCCTGGCTGGCCACCACAATACCGGCATTTTTCAGACCAATCAGTGCGAGGAAAAGGCCAATACCGGCGGTAATACCCACTCGCAGACCTTTCGGAATGCTGTTGATAATCCACTCACGGATTTTGAACAGGCTCAGCAGCATAAAACCGATACCCCCCCAGAAAACGGCACCCATCGCCTGTTCCCATGAGTAGCCCATACCCAGCACAACGGCATAGGCAAAGAACGCATTCAGGCCCATACCGGGTGCCAGGCCTACGGGCCAGTTGGCATACAGGCCAATAGCGATGGAGCTCAAACCGGCGACAATACAGGTAGCCGCAAACAAAGCACCTTTATCCATACCGGCATCGGCAAGCATACCCGGTATCACAAACACCACGTAACACATGGTGACAAAGGTGGTGAAACCGGCCACCAGCTCGGTTTTTACCGTTGTGTTATGTTCCTTAAGCTTGAATAACCGCTCGAGAAACGTGGGCTTCTCATCGGCCAAAGGCAGTGGTCTTGTATCCGCTCTATTCATAGAGGCTCTAATCCTGTTGTAGAAAATTTTAAGATCCCGGTCATACGGAAGCAGAGCCTCCCGGATTCAGGTACCTGTATTCTGTCGTGAAAATCGTTACCCAGCCTGGCAAGACTAACAACCTGGACTGGAACAATGCAAATTTCTGACTATATAGTCAATAAAATTCACAGTTGGTGGCTTGCTATTTTACTGACCAGATAGTCAAATTAATGCAAATTAACAGGCTGGAAATGCCATACAGCCCGCCCAACGGGAGCTTCAGAGTCTGTTGCAAAAGGCCTGTCATGGCATAGAAAGACAAAATAAAAAGAAAAGGACATGCCATCGTGATTCGCTTTCTTCTTAACGATCGGCTCGTCGAAGTTGAGGACACCGCTTCAGATACCACGGTTCTTGATTATCTTCGAGGCAACGCTGAAACCAGCTCTGCAAAGCCTGCCACTGAACAGCGTACCGGCACCAAAGAGGGCTGCTGCTCAGGTGACTGTGGCGCATGCACTGTTGTGGTGGGTGAACCAGAGGGCGATCGGCTGAAATATAATACCATGAACGCCTGTATTGCGCTGCTGCCTTCGCTGCATGGTAAGCAGCTACTGACCGTAGAAGACCTGGCAGGCTCGGCCCACCCGCAAGATAACCAAAACAAGAGCGAGTTACACCCGGTACAGCAGGCACTGGTTGACCACCATGGGTCGCAATGTGGCTTCTGTACCCCGGGCATTGTGATGTCGTTATTTGCGCTTCACCATGAACCTGCAGAAAACCAACCGGATGTTCTTGAGGCCCTGGGCGGCAACCTGTGCCGGTGCACTGGCTACCGCCCCCTGATTGATGCCGCTGAGAGCCTGGCCAATGGGCAACCGGATGACAAATTCTTCAGGCACCGGGCAGAAACCTTATCCAGACTGCAAACCATAGAACAACAGGGCAGTGTCAGCGGTAACGGTGCATTTATTCCTGCCAGTGAAGATGAGTTCGCCCGGTACCTGGTGGAAAACCCTGACGCCAGAATTCTGGCCGGTGGCACCGATCTTGGGCTCGACGTGACTCAACAGCTGAAGAAAATAAACAAACTGGTATTGGTAAAGCGTATTCCTTCTCTGCAGACCATACACGAGGAAAACAATGAGCTGGTGATTGGTTCGGCTGTTACTTATCGGAGCCTGAAACCCATACTGTCGAAGTACTTTCCTGAGTTTGCACAGATGCTGGACCGGCTGGGCTCCCAGCAAATACGCAATCAGGGAACTCTGGGCGGTAACATCGGCAACGCCTCGCCCATAGGCGACACTCCCCCTGTGTTACTGGCGCTGGATGCCTCTCTGGATCTTCGTCACGGAGATACCCTTCGAAATATCCCCCTGAACCGGTTTTTCCTGGATTACAAAAAGACTGAGCTTAAATCCGGCGAGTACATTGCCCGAATCCGTATTCCCACAACCCCTCACCAGTTGAAAGTCTATAAGCTCAGCAAACGCTATGGTGATGATATCTCCACCG
Source organism: Endozoicomonas sp. ALE010 (assembly GCF_049310165.1). Taxonomy (NCBI): domain Bacteria; kingdom Pseudomonadati; phylum Pseudomonadota; class Gammaproteobacteria; order Oceanospirillales; family Endozoicomonadaceae; genus Endozoicomonas; species Endozoicomonas sp. ALE010. The sequence continues at coordinate 66,539 of NZ_JBLYNV010000008.1, forward strand.
TCCTGGCCGCGATCAATCTGGAGACCAACGACGATGGACACATAACCAGGGCAAGAGTGGCATTGGGTGGCATGGCGGCCATCCCCAGGCGTGCAGACTTGTGTGAGCAGATTTTAACGGGATCACCACTGAACCAGGAAACACTCAGTCAGGCCAAGGCCGCTCTGTGTCAGGAGTTCAGCCCGATGTCCGATGTCCGGGCCAGCAGCGAGTATCGTCTTGTAGCCGCCTGCAATTTGCTGGAGCGTTATTTTATGGAACTGTCTGGCCAGAATGTAAGGATTATCTGTCATGCGTAAACTACCGGATCTGGCCAGTGAACAGCAGCAAAGTCCTATAAGCGGAAACCGCTCGGCTAAACACGACAGTGCTCATCTGCATGTGACGGGTAAAGCCCTCTATATTGATGACCGCCCGGAAATGGCCAACCAACTGCATGCCGGGTTTGGTCTTTCCACAGAAGCCCATGCAGATATCGTCAGCATCAATGTTGAGGAAGTCTGGAATACGCCCGGTGTTATTGCGGTCATCACCGCAGACGATATTCCGGGTCACAAAGATATTGGCCCTGTCTTTCCCGGCGATATGCTATTGGCCGATGGCCGGGTGGATTATATCGGCCAACCGGTGTTTGCCGTGGCAGCCACCTCCCATAAAGCGGCGAAAATCGCAGCCCGCAAAGCTGTGATTGAATATCGTCCGCTGGAGGCCATTCTGGGTATTGATCAGGCCATGGCGCAAAACTCCTTTGTACGGCCTGACCACACCATGAAAAAAGGCGACGCCGGACAGGCCATCCATAATGCCGATCACCGGCTATCGGGACAGATGTCGAACGGTGGACAGGAGCACTTCTATCTTGAGGGACAGATTGCCAGCGTGATTCCCCTGGAAGACGGTCAGCTCCATGTCTATACCTCAAGCCAGCACCCTTCGGAAGTGCAAAAGCTGGTCGCTGAAGTCATTGGCATACCACTGAATAAAGTGGTGGCCGATGTACGCCGTATGGGCGGCGGTTTTGGTGGCAAGGAGACCCAGGCCGCCGCCCCGGCCTGTATTGCGGCGCTTCTGGCGGTAAAAACCGGCAGACCGGTGAAGTTTCGCATTGATCGACAGCAGGATATGCTCTCTACCGGTAAACGACACCCTTTTCGCCATCGCTATACCGTGGGTTTTGATCAGCAGGGCCTGCTGGCCGGTGTTGATATCGAGCTGGCCGGTGATGCCGGGCACTCTCCGGACCTGACCGACGCCATTGTCGACCGGGCCATGTTCCACTCTGATAACGCCTATTATCTCAATAACGCCCATGTGATCGGCCATCGCTGCCGAACCAATACCGCATCCAATACCGCTTTCCGAGGCTTTGGCGGACCTCAGGGCATGCTGGTTATTGAACGGATTATGGACGACATTGCACGTTCAACCGGTCTGGACCCCCTGGAGGTTCGCAAGAGAAACCTCTATGGCATCACTGACCGAAATACCACGCATTACCACCAGCGTGTGGAACATAACGTACTGCATGAGGTGATCGGCCAGCTGGAAGAAAGCTCAGACTACTGGCAACGACGGGAAGCCATCCGCGCATTCAACCAGCAAAGCCCGGTACTGAAAAAAGGGTTGGCGTTGACACCGGTGAAATTTGGTATCTCTTTTACCGCAAAACATCTGAACCAGGCCGGTGCGCTTGTCCATGTCTATACCGATGGCAGTATCCAGATCAACCATGGCGGTACCGAAATGGGTCAGGGTCTTTATATCAAAGTCGCCCAGATCGTGGCCAACGAGTTCGGTGTTGCTCTGGAACGGGTGCAGGTGACGTCTACCCGCACCGACAAAGTACCCAACACGTCACCCACTGCGGCATCCAGTGGTACCGACCTGAATGGCAAGGCCGCTCAGGATGCCTGCCAGAAAATCCGGGATCGTCTGGTTGATTTTGCGGTTGAGCACTATGGCGTCTCAGGGCAGGAAGTGTCATTCCAGGATGACAAAGTGCGTCTTGGTGAACGTCAAATGCCGTTTGCTGACTTTATTCAGGCGGCCTATCTGCACCGGGTTTCCCTATCCAGCAGTGGTTTCTACAGCACGCCGGAAATTCACTACGACCGGGAAACCGCCAGTGGCAGACCGTTTTACTACTTTGCCTGTGGTGCTTCCGTGTCAGAAGTCACCGTGGATACGCTGACCGGTGAATACAAGGTGGATCGGGTGGACATTCTTCACGATGTGGGCCATTCACTGAACCCGGCGATTGATCGGGGTCAGATTGAAGGCGGTTTTATCCAGGGCATGGGCTGGATGACCACCGAAGAGCTGGTATGGGACGACAGTGGACGTTTGCTGAGTAATAACCCGGCTACCTATAAAATCCCCACCATTGAAGATATGCCACCGGTATTCAATGTTGAGCTGTTCCAGCAGCCAAACCCGAAACACACCATCTATCACTCCAAGGCGGTAGGCGAGCCCCCCTTTATGCTGGGTATGTCGGTGTGGTGTGCCATACGGGATGCCGTATCCAGCCTTTCGGATTATCAGGTTAATCCACAAATTGATGTGCCTGCCACCCCGGAAAGGGTATTGACGGCCGTCACATCCATAAAAGAGAACGCGCTATAAACCGTGTGATGGGAGAGGATATGTGGATTGATGCCCTGGCCAGGCTTCAGCAAACCGGCGAGTCCGGTGTACTGGTGACCATTCTGGGGTCGGCAGGTTCTGCCCCCAGAAAATCTGGCAGTAAAATGGTGGTCACGGCTGACCAGTGCTTTGACACCATCGGTGGCGGGCAGCTGGAATTTCTGCTGATCCAGAAAGCCCGGGAACTTCTGCTTAACCACCACTCAGAGCCGCTTCTGGAGCACTTTCCCCTTGGCCCGAAGCTTGGGCAGTGCTGTGGCGGCAGTGTCAGTGCGCTGCTGGAACCGATCACCACCTGTGGTTTTCGTATCGCCCTGTTTGGTGCCGGTCACGTGGGTCATGCGCTGGTGAATGTTCTGGCTCCTCTGGATTGCCAGATTACCTGGATCGATAGCCGGGAAGCACTGTTTCCTGAACAGCTGCCGGGAAATGTTCGGGTCTGCATCAGCGATCAGCCGGAGCTGGAGGTAGAAAACCTGCCTGATAATACCTTTGTTCTGGTGGTCACCCACAACCACCAGCTGGATTTCGCCATTGCCGAAGCAACACTGAAACACGAACAAAGTCGTTGGTTGGGTGTTATTGGCTCAGAAACCAAGGCCAAGCGTTTCCGTCAGCGACTGGAACACAAAGGCAGTTTCTCGCCAGCCCAAATTGAGCATCTACGCTGTCCGGTTGGACTGGAAAATGTTGGGGGCCGAAAGCCTGCTGAAATAGCCATTGCGATTGCTGCTGAAATTGTGTCCATACAAAATGGCAACCGGGGTGAGAACCATAAAAAGCGCGAAGGTATCCCTTGGCAAGGCTTGAAAAAACTCTTACATTCTCATCAGCATGAAGTTGCCCAATGATAATAACTAACGTGTGTAGATACTATGCTGTCATCTATCCCGGCTTTTCTCAGGGGTTGCCTATCCGCGAGTGTACTCGCAATAAACACCCTGATTATGAGCATACCTTTACTGGCATTCAGTGTTAGTCGTTTTCTGATACCGATCAAACCGTGGCAAAAACTGTGTACCCGCCTGTGCATCGCTATTGCTGAGTGCTGGATCAGCATCAACAGTGGCTGGATGAAACTGACCCGGAGGATGCAGTGGCAAATTGCAGGACTGGACAGCCTGCAGAAAGATGAATGGTATCTGGTCACCTGTAACCACCAGTCCTGGGCGGATATTTTTATTGTCCAGCACCTGCTGAACCGCAGAATTCCCATGCTGAAGTTCTTTCTGAAACAGGAGCTGATCTGGGTACCGGTTATCGGCTTATGCTGGTGGGCGCTGGACTTCCCATTTATGAAACGCTATTCACGGGCCTATCTGGAAAAGCATCCGGAGAAACGCGGTGAAGATCTTAAAGCCACCCGAAAAGCCTGTGAAAAGTTCCGGGATGTTCCGGTATCGGTTTTTAACTTTATTGAAGGAACCCGCTTTACCGATGCCAAACACAAGCAACAGAAGTCGTCTTTTCAACATCTGCTGAAGCCACGGGCCGGCGGAGTTGGTTTTGTGCTTGGAGCCATGGATCAACAGCTGCGTACTTTGATTAATATCACCATTGTTTACCAGGACGGAGTGCCATCGTTCTGGGATTTCCTCTGCGGCCGGGGCGATGCCATCAACGTCAGGATTGAAAAACAGACAATTTCTGACGCTTATCTTGGTCGGGATTACAGTAATGATGAGGTATTTCGGGAACAGTGTCAGAACTGGGTGAATGAACTGTGGACTGAAAAGGACCAGCTGATCCTGTCAGTCAGGGAAAGCCACGCCAGAGCAGTGGCGGTTGAGCATGAGTAAGGAATGGTCCTGAATTAACTTCCCGGTTTATAACTTGCAAAAGTTAGTAATAGTTCATCATTCTGGTGATATAATCCCGCGCCAAATGCCCATTGATCGGTCTTCTGCATTCGAGTGCCATCAGTTCATTACCGCACGGTAACCCCGTAAGCCCCTCTTACGGGACATTACTTTTCTGAATACTCATCGGCAGCAAGCATCATTACCGTTGGTCGAGTTCTGCGAACCTGATGTGCCAGTTGATCAACAGGGCAAACTGATCATGCTCCATTTAATGAGGAACAACTATGCTTCCGGTTGAACGTCGCGAACATATTCTTGCTTTTGTTGAAGAAAAAGGCTGTGCCAACATCGAAGAAATGGCCGAACGTTTCGATGTCTCCCAAATGACCATCCGTCGTGATATTCGCACCCTGGAGCAAGAAGACAAGCTGCGCGTGACCTATGGCGGTGCTGTGTCCAAAAGCTTCCTGATGGAAGATATCCCTTACGAAAAGAAAAACGCGGTGAATATCGAAGAGAAAAAATCCATCGCCCATGAAGCCCTGAAGCAGATTCGTGAAGGGCAGATCGTTCTGCTGGACTCTGGTACCAGTACAATGGCGCTGGCCAAACTGATGATGCGCATGAAGGTCACCGTGATCACCACTGACCTGAAAATTGCCCTGCAGCTGTCAGACTCGTCAACGGTTAAGGTGTTCACCACCGGGGGTAATGTCAGTGCCATCACCAAGGCGCACACGGATGTTGCGGCCCTGTCATTCCTGGACAGCATTAATGCGGATATCGCCTTCCTGGCCACCAACAGCTGGAGCCTGAACAATGGCGTGACCACGGCATCCAACGATCATTACTATATCCGTCGCAAAATGATGGAACGGGCCAATAAAACCGTTCTGCTGGCGGATTCCAGTAAATTTGGTGCCTCCAGCATGAAAACCATTGCCCGTCTGGAAGAGCTGGATTGCATTATCACCGACAGCAAGTTTGATGAAGAGAACCTGGCCGCAATCCGCGAAGCCGGTGGCAATATCATTCTGCCGTCCTGACCAGAGATCATCTTCCGGGAGCCCTGTGGCTCCCTTTTTTTGCCGTGAAAATCCCTGATTTCAGTTGTGATGAGTTTGTAGTCAACTCATTGATAGTATTTAGCGACGATGTTTCTTTATTGCCGATTGAGTTTCCAGTCTTCTTCTTACTGCATCACACAAGCTTTTCTAAAAAATTAGTAATAACAAGTTGGTTATTTCCCAGAACAAACAGGAACAAAATCTTTAAACGCTGGTTGTTTATTTCAGGTTCTTTTGAAAAATATTCAGATAAAAAAAGAGGCCTTTGCAGGGAACCATCGGCCATAAACCCGGTCCGACGAACCAGAAAAACCGGAGTTATCGAACCATGCATATTTTAAGCAATTATCAACCCCTTCCCCAGGCCATGAGCCGAAACAGTGATCAGCGCTGTCAGTCCTGTAAGGAACAACGGAGCAATTTGCAGCAGGCAATCTGGGTGCCATGCAGCGCAGCAACCTTTATTGTAGGCTTTTTTTCGGGACTAATTTGCAATTGCTCCGTCGCGTGTTCTTCGTTAACTGGTGCGTCATGTATCGGCTGCTTTACATTGTGTTGTTGGAACAACATCGGAAGGAGTATTGACAAGTGCCTGACAGAACGGAAATGTTGTCATTTTGATAATCTGCCGTATCAGCCTGATTCTGGCGAGATCAATAGTTCCGGGGCCAGTGAAACTGATGCCAGAAAAAAGCTTTCAGGTGACAGCCATTCGACGACACCATTCCAGATGATCACTGTACAACCAGGCACAAACTCTGTCCGCAACCGTGCAGCTCCGGGCATCCTCATTTCACCCGATCATTCACTCATCCAGGAGAATGATAACAACGATGTGCCAGCCGACTCAGTTAAGAAGACAAAAGCCGACTTTGTTGCTGTGGACATAATGGAAGATTTTCTCATCGGTTACGGAACACAGGCCAGGAAGTAAAGATAAGTGAGATTCTCCCAGGAGCCTGTAAGGAAGGTCACATTAAAGCGGCCTTGCCCGGGAACTATCACCAATAAACCCGGTCCGACGATCTGGAAAACTGGAGTTAACGAACCATGAATACTGTAATCAATTACCAGCCCGGACCACAGGCCGTGTGGGGAAACAATGTTCAGCACTGTGACTTCTGTGAGAAAGAACGTGACAATTTGCAGCAGGTTGTCTGTATGGCATACAGCACGGCAATGTGCGTAACAGGATGCTGTACTCTGGGATGTGTTACTCCCGCCCCGAAGGCCTGTTTATACAGTGCAGCATTTACCGGCGCTTGCGCAGTACGTTGCTTGAACAAGGCCGAAAGTACGGTGGACAAGTGCCTGAAAGAACGGAAGTGTTGTCATTCTGATCATTTGCCATATCAATCTCATGCCCGCGAGTGGGATAATTATGGCTTTGGTGAAACTGATGTCATTGAAAAGCCTGTAGTTGACATCTATCCACCTACACAATTCCAGGTGCTCACGTTACAACCAGGCGCAAGTTCTGTCCGAAACCGTGCTGCCCAGGGCTGCCTCACTCCACCCGGGCAGGGCAATGGCACAGGTTCCTAATCGTTTCATCATGCCCGGTGGCCGACGAATCGGTCATGAACATTTGTGACACTCAGCATTGCTGCTAAGCTGATTGAAGTCTCCAGCCTTGCAGGCGGCCCGGTGTGGCCGATAGCCGAAATGCCTCCCCTGATCTGTATCCCCATGGGTGACCCTGCCGGTATCGGCGCAGAAATCATTATCAAATCACTATGTGACCCGGAGCTTGCCGGAACCTGTCGGCCAGTGGTGATGGGGGATGTTCGATGGCTGGAACAGGCCGCCAGCCTGTGCAGGGAGAAGGTCAGCTTCCGGTTGCTTCAACAAACGACTCCTGACTTGCATCAGCCCGGACAAATCAACCTGCTTGACTGCCCGATCACGAATATCGACCACATTATGTTCGGAAAAATCTCTGCAGAAACCGGAGTGGCAGCATACAAGTTTATTGAGCAGGCGGTTCACTATGTTCAACAGCAGAAAAAAAGTGCCATCGTTACCCCACCCATCAATAAGCTGTCGCTCAAAGCGGCAAAGATTCCTCATATCGGCCATACGGAAATACTGGCATCACTGACTCACACCCATGACCCTATTACGCTCTTCCAGGTTGCCGGGCTCAGGGTTTTCTTTCTTACCCGCCATCTGTCGCTCAGACAGGCCTGTGATGCCATTGTTGAAGACAGGGTTTTCAAGGGCATTGTCAAGTCTTACCAGATTCTCAAGTCCCTGGGCGTCCCTTCGCCATCACTGGCTGTGGCCGGTTTGAACCCCCACTGTGGCGAGAACGGGCTGTTTGGAGATGAAGAAGTCTGCGCCATTGAGCCTGCGGTGATGCGGGCCAGGAAGGAAGGGTGGAATATCACTGGCCCCATTCCCGCTGATTCCGTGTTCCATCAGGCGCTTAACGGCGATTATGATGGGGTGCTGTCCATGTATCATGACCAGGGCCATATCGCCACCAAGATGGTGGACTTTCAACGTACGGTTTCCATTACCTGTGGCCTGCCATTTCTGAGAACCTCGGTGGATCACGGAACCGCCTATGATATCGCCGGTACCGGTCAGGCCAGCGAAGTCAGCCTGACGGAAGCGATCAAAGTCGCCATACAATATACCGATGGAACCCACCGGAATCAGTAATCCGCCTTATGCTTCAGGATCTCACGACGCTGCTTTTTATCCGGACGGTGATCGGGTCTGGGCATGGCACCTCGCAGGGCTTTTCGATTCTCGGCGGCCTCTTCCCGGGCCTGAAGGCTCTCAGGTGTTTCTTCATAGAGCTGCTGGGCCAGTTCAGCCTTCTGCCGCTTATCACTGAGCTGCTTAACGATAACAATGCGCTCATCCCAGCCAGCACGAAGTTTTATCACATCACCCACCCGGGGCTCTTTGCCTGGCTTGCACCGCTGACCATTCAAGTGCACCTTGCCACCGTCTATGGCTTCCTTGGCGATACTGCGGGTCTTATAAAAGCGGGCTGCCCATAACCATTTATCAAGTCTGATCTTTTCACTATTACTCATTCGGTCCCCCTTACTGGTACATGGTTTCAATGAGTTTGACGTGTACAATCTCCGTTCACCCTGAGCGGAGTCGAAGGGTGCTTGGCACGATCTATCAGAGTCCGGAGTTTCCGCCCTTCGACAGGCTCAGGACGAACGGAGTGCGGAGGCACGACAACCCGTCAAACTCATTGAAACCATGTACTAGGAAATAAACAGTTCCCGGAAATCCTCAACCGCATTGTAGGTACCAGTGTCCCAAGGCCCTTTTTGACTGTCGGGATAACGGATGGCCAGCAGCTCGGCAATACCATAGGTCTTTGCTGAATCAAGAATGCCGATATTGTCATCAATAAACAGTGCATGCGCCTTATCGAGGGCAATATCGTCTTCCAGTGCACGCCAGAAACTCTGACCCTCCTTGGGATAGCCGTAGTCATGGGAACTGATTAACTTATCATAGTTGTCAAAATGGAGGTCTAATAACGTGCCATCCATATCCAGCAGCACTGTGATGATCTTGGTCCAGTCAATCATGAGGGCGTCTCAGCTAGAGAATGTTGGGGAATTCAGGGGGTATCAGGTCCTATCTGAACGTTTCCGGCCATTTTACCAGTGCCATAATGTGAATGAAATTCCGTGCTTTCAAGGCCAAAAGTGATCCGGCATCAATGGATACCAGGAGCCTATGCCCACTATAATGACCGGGTATTTCCAGCCAGTACCATCAGGAAACCATGACGGAACACATTCCACAGAAAAATAAGCCAGAGATTCGCGCATGCCGGGAAATCGCCCGAACCCGCCTGTTCCGGGTGGAAGAGTTGGATATCCGGTTTGCAAACGGTGAAGAGCGTATTTATGAACGTCTGGGTGAGTTTGAGACAGGACACCGGGGCGTGATGGTTGTGCCACTGGTTGATCACCAGCATTTCATGATGATCAGGGAGTACGCTGCCGGAACGGAAGATTACCAGCTCACCCTCCCGAAAGGCCTTGCCGAACCCGGCGAAACCCTGCAAGAAGGGGGCAACAGAGAGCTGAGGGAAGAGATCGGTTTTGGTGCTCAACGCTGGCATCACCTGGGCGACTTCACCCTTTCACCCAACTACATGAAGCGCAGTATTCATATAATGGTGGCGCAGGACCTTTATGAAGAGACGCTGGAGGGCGATGAACCAGAACCCCTGGAAGTCGAGACGTTTTCATTTGATCAGTTAATGACGCTGTGTGCCCGGCCGGACTTTACGGAAGCAAGAGTGATCGCAGCCCTGTTTATGGTTCGCGAGCAACTTCAAGCCGGGTTACTGGGTTGACCATTAACCGGCCTGATCCACCTTTGCCAGAGTGCGAGATATGAGCAATCCTGAGTCTTTAATTCCTGAGTTAGTACACATTGCCCGAGAGGCAGGAAAAGGTATTCTTGCCGTCTATCAGCAGGATGATCTCGGGGTACAAACCAAGGCGGATACCACGCCTGTCACCAAGGCTGATCTGGCGGCCAATGCAGTCATCGTTAATGGCCTGGAAGGTTTGCCGGTAACATACCCTCTGCTTTCTGAAGAGTCGGATCATCCCTCCTGGCAGGAAAGAAGAAACTGGCAGCGTTACTGGCTGATTGACCCTCTGGATGGAACCAAAGAGTTTATTAACCGCAATGGTGAATTCTCAGTCAATATTGCCCTGATTGAGAATAACTACCCGCTCCTTGGCATCGTGCATATTCCCGCGACGGATACCACTTACTGGGGAGGTAAAAGTCTGGGCGCGTGGAAACAGGTTAACGATGGTGTTGCTTATGAAATCCGCCCCAGAAAGTTCGCTCCCCAGAAGGAAGTCATCGTTCTTGGCAGCCGCAGTTATGGCACAGAACAGGCCAGTCACTACCTTAACGCACTGAAAGCGGTGTATCCGGGCCTGATATCCAGGAAAGTTGGCAGTGCATTAAAAAGCTGCCTGATTGCTGAGGGTCAGGCTGATATCTATCCCAGACTTGGCCCTACATCGGAATGGGATACCGGAGCTGTTCAGGCAGTTGTTGAAGGGGCAGGCGGATTGTTTCTTAATCCGGATGGCCAGCGGTTCAGTTATAACCTGAAAGAAAGCCTGATTAATCCAGACTTTCTCGTACTGGCTGATAAAACGATTCAATGGAATAATTTCTGGCCGCCGCGTTCCTGAGGGACTGTATGAGCGGCAGATAGCTATCAAAAGACATAATGAATATCATCCACCTCAACCCTGGGGGCTCTGTCGGGTGGATTATCCACCTCACCTTTAATAATGGTGGGAGAGTTCAGCTTAACCTCCTGATCGGGCAGGGCTGAATCATCAATAAGTACTTTAATCTCACCGGTTTCACCACGAAACAGGTATATTTTCCCTTTGATTTTCTTAACAATTTCACCGGAAATCCGAACCAGTTCTTCATCGTCTGAGGTGTTCAGAATTTCTTCAACACTTTGCTTGTGATACATGGGATTTTCGGACGTATCGCTCTGGTCAAGATTAAAACGTGTTTCCTGAGAGCAGGCCGAGGCAATAAAACCTGACAGGATTACTCCTGCTAACTTTCCTTTCGTCATAAGTCTTATCTCTATTCAATCCTTATGTGATTATTCGGCAGTGCCGGATTATGATGCAATATCCATTTAACCCTGTTAAAAACGCTATTTATTTTCGTAGCTATTTTTTCTGTAGCTAATCATAAATAAGATCCATGCTAATTAAGACCCAATTCATAATAGCAAATGCTTTCCGGGTTTGTTCAAAGCCAATAATTATCTATCGAAATAGTTAAACAAACGAAGACGGAACCGTTCAAAAAGAGCACAAAGAAAAGATTTCTTTGTGCTCTTTTTGAACTTCGTGGTTATCCAATTCCAAAACCCATTAAAAATATTGGGGTACCATTACAGTAAATTCGATCCTTTTTTGTGCAGTTCTTTCTGAACGCAACGGGATAAGTAGCCAGAAATATATGATTCCATATGGCCAGCTACTTAATTATGCTAACTTGGGTACCTTGTTGCTGAAAAAAGCATCAAGCACCTTTTGAGTTTCCTCCAGGGGACCTAAATTCCCCAGGTCTTTTGCAATGATGGGTTTCAGTAGCTGCCTGGTATCTGCATCGAAGTAGTCTTTGTCATTCCATTGGAAACTATCCACAACCGAACGAGGGCCACCCCTTAAATTCTCACATGGCTGATCAATATAGTTGATAATATCTTGCAGAAAGTGCAAGGTTTTGATGGTCTTAGGAATAAACATTGACTCTACCCAATGACTGACCTGCATTTGCTGAACGCGACCCTCCGTCCATTGGTCATAACCTCTCATTAGCTCGCTTTTCTCACTTGAAAGTTCAAGGCTGATCAACTGCTGGAAAATATCTTTATAGTTTTCCTCCCATTTATCAGGGGCCGTAGCCAGCTGAAAGGCTAAAATTAACAAATCCTCATATCCCAATTTATGAGAATGGGCGCTACTTAACTGGTCATCCAGAGAGTCGTGGTGTTTGGGTTTGGAACAATATTCAGACATTTTGTGTAAGACCTTCGTATACGACACCATCAAATGACTGACCCTTTCCATGGTTCCGGTCTTATTAGTCGATAATGCGTCAAGCCAAATATCCTTGACCAGACGGAAAAAGACCGGATACTCCAGGAATGAACATTCATCGATTTTGGGAAAATCTGCCGGAGGGTTATTAACCAACTCCTGAACTTGTTGGGCAAACTCACCAAAATAGCGTTGATAGTCATCTGAAGAATAATTCTTATAGTTGTTTGGATCAAAACTATGATAATGAAGATTTGCATGACCAGGAAATATCCGCGGATGGGCACCCGGGTATGATTCACGGTAGTGAGTGCAGACTTCTGTGGCAGACCCGAAGTCACATAAGAACTGTTGATCATAACCAATAGCCAGAACTGGCCAGCCATAACGGATGTAGGTTGCCGACTCCTTGAGGAACTCTGGCCAATTGCTGACAATCTCGGCCACTTTTTGCTGCTCCGGCCACGCAGAGGTAAGGTGTTCGTCAATTTTTTTGTCCAGACTTTTTTTCAGTGACTCGGCAAACCTGACGACCTCTTGGACTATTTGAGATTGATTACGGAAGCCGCGAGTCTTGTCCATCGCCTCTTTGATGATGAGAAATGCGGAGGTTATATCAACGCGTTTGCCGGCAAGCTCCTGGATAATATCAGCCGGAGTTGGTTTAATTTCCCGTTCATATAGCGCCGTCTCTCCAGTAATAATATCCTTCTCAGAATACCCCAGCATCTTCAGTTGAAGGCGCTCAGATGAGGTGGTGGTGTGCCGGGAATCAAACTTCCCGGCTATTGCAGGTGTAGTGCCGAACGATAATTGATCAGCACCGCCGACGGCAGTGCACTGGATAGATGTTTGTGGCTGGATGGAATTCGCCATGTAAACTCCTGAACGTAGAATGAAAACGAAATTCTTGTGATTGACCAGATTAAAAGCGATATGTTGACTGACTGATCAGTTTTATGGACAACAGGACTAGAATTTTGTTCCCAAACTCTCCCGGTTGGCAGCAGTTCAGTTATAACCTGAAAGAAAGCCTGATAAATCCTGACTTTCTCGTACTGGCTGATAAGTAGCTAACCATCAAAAAACATAATGGATATCATCCACCTCACCTTTCTCTATTCATTGTTTGTTCAAATCCAACCATCATCTGTCGATATATTTTTAACCTTTTCATAGTGTTAGTTAATTAAAATTGATTTGGACATCATAACGCAGTCACTTCGCAATAATATGAGGCCCATTATGCCCCACCTTACCATCCGGAATGCATTCAAGAGCCTGATCTCTCTCGTTCTGGGCATAGTGTTCATGAATCAATGCCTGGCTTCAGAACAAGACTGCACCAACCTGCATGAACTCCAACACTACTCTGAACAGCTATTGCCTCTGTGTGAAGCCGATGATTCGGCCACACCCATCCAACTGGCCTCCGATCAGGCACTGGAGGTCTGTGATGAACCGGATGGCAGTGGCATGTGCAGAACCTATTTCAACGCTACCGGCAATGTGGCAGAAGCGCTGGAAGACAATTTTTCCTTTGCGCGGTTGATTCCGTTCAACCATCACGATTTTTATATGGCATTTATGTCAGACCCTCAGTACCCATGGTCATGTCAATCATCAAAAGAAAATTGTGATGACCAGGACAAAGCCTGGCAGGAAAATATGAATTATGTGCAAAGCCTGAATGCATTAATGGATGACCTGGGTAAAGAGCAACTGGCCGGCGTCGTCATCAATGGCGACCTGACCGCGTTTGGTTATGACTGGCAGTTCGATGCCTACTACCGGCTATACCACAACGAATTAAAAATGAACGTCTATCCGGGCCTGGGTAATCATGATATTTCCAACAATGTTGATGGCTGCTTTTTGAACAACTGTGCTTCCAGAATGATGCTGTATTTACGGGATCATGTGCGTACGTTGAATGTCCGCAGTTTTGACTATCACAGCACGGGGACTTATTTCGAGTTTCCATTACTGAAAAAAAAATTCAGTAAAAGCTTTGCTTATTCCTGGGATATTGGTGACATCCATTTCGTTCAACTCAATAATTACCCAACCTATACGGCACAATGGGATGGCTGGAACTTTGCCAGGACCCGAAGGGATTATTTTGATATCCAATCCGCCAGAGAGTGGCTGGCCAATGACCTGGATCAGGCCAGCAGTGAAGGCAAACATATTATCCTGAACTACCACATATCTGGTTTTACCAATGAGATAAGAGATATCCTGCGGCGATATAAAATTTCTGCCATTTTTGCCGGTCACCTGCACTCTTTTGTAGGCCAGGTTGATTTTCACACCCTGTGGGATTTCTACGGACCAGGTGAGCACCTCCCTGTGTTTCTGGGAGGCGCAACGGCGTTCCAGAAATACATGCTGGTTCGATTTGAGGAAGATCAATTTGAGGTCAGTATTGTGAAAAGTGATCAGGGCGCAAGTTACGAGTTGGAGAGTGAGGGTGTATATCCCCTTTATTAAGTCGTTATTCGTAATGTGTCTACATACTGATGATTTTAACGGTTTTCTCTTTTTTCAGTACCTGGTAAACCAGCCGGTGCTGAATATTAATTTTCCGCGATAATGCGCCGCTCAGGTCGCCCAATAGTGGCACTGCCCAAAATGGATCGGCCTGCTGTTCAAAAGTGACCACCTCTGCTGCTGATGGCACACCGTGCTGCAATGTGTCCATTCAGAAAAAATTTGTATCACTCGACTCTAAAGTTTTTGCCTGACCATTAAGTTAAATTTGAGCAGGTCTCACTGCTGCTACTCAGGCTTCACGGCTGCGCAAAGCCTTCATCGTGGCAACAGGAGGCCTGCTGTACCAAGCTTGGTTGCAAAGTAATGTATTGGCAACTTTTATATGACCATGCTTATACGTGTTCTTCCCTGCGCTACCCAATTTATTGATCATCTTGACCAGGCTTTACGTCAGGCTCCGCATGCTCAGCGACTGACTATGAAGCAACGCTATTTTTTTGCATTTGTCATTTCAGCAATGATTCTGACTCAAAAGCTCTGCTGGGCAACCATGGAGCGTCGAAGTCTTGGCCAATACACATCAGCCGCCTTATGGTGGATGTTTTATCGATCCGAAATTGTCTGGCATCTACTGCTACGCATCAGTGTTCTGGTCATCATTGATCGTTATGGCTTATCAGAGGGAAATCTTCTTATTGACGACACTGGGCGCTCACGATCCAAGCGGACCAAAAAGATTGGCAAAACCCACAAGATCAAGGAGAAAAAGACCAATGGGTATATCAACGGTCAGGAGCTGGTCTTTCTGGTTTTACAGACTCCGCTGGTAACCGTTCCTGTTGACTTCAGGTTCTACATGCCCGACCCGAAGATGACCGAATGGCGGAAAACAAGAGACTTGTTAAAAAAACAGGGGATTCCTCCAAAGGATCGGCCCCCCAAGCCAAAACCCAACAGTGAGTACCCAACAAAACAGGTGCTGGCACTGGATATGATCCAGGCTTACCAGCGACACTTTCCCAATATAAACGTCACTGGCATTCTGGCGGATGCTCTTTATGGGGATGCCAATTTTATGGATAGAGCTTCTTCGGTCTTCTCGGGAATACAGGTGGTTAGCCAGTTACGCTGGAACCAGTTGGTGATCTACAAAAACAAAGAAGTGAAGCTGAAGGCCTATTTTGACAGTTACCTTGGGCCTGGTGTCAAAAAAACGCTGGTTATACGAGGTGGAAAAGAGCAAAAGGTGACGGTGCTATCTGCCCGGCTTAAGGTCAAAGCCCATGGGCAGAAGCGATTTGTTGTTGCCTTGAAATATGAGGGAGAGGACGACTATCGCTATCTGGCCGCCACGGATGTTTCCTGGCGTCATGATGATATTGCCCGGCTTCACACGCTGAGGTGGTTGATCGAGGTGTTCTTTGAGGACTGGAAACTTCATGAAGGCTGGTGCAACAGAGCCTTGCAGCAAGGCATTGAAGGGTCTGAGCGTGGCGTGATCCTGAGCGTGCTGTGTGACCATATGTTGCTCCTTCATCCTGAACAATCTGCCTGCCTGGAACACAAACAGCCCCGGGCGGGTAGCCAGCGCTTACCGTTGGCTGCCTGGTCGAGAAACTCAGAATTGATGCGTTGCTGGATATCATCAAGATAGTTGTGGAGTCAGAAAATCCTCAAGAGAAGCTCAAGAAACTGACGGAGTCTCTCGAAGACTATCGCCCGTTGAGAATATCCAGCAAGCATATGGCAGGCAGGGAGCTGGGGAGAATGATGCCAACTGCCTCACTCAAGTACCGTTTGCCGGAGTATCAAACACTCGTGCATTAAAAACTTGAGAGTCGAGTAATAAAGTACGTCTTATTTGATTGTGCCAAGGTTGGGAGCCAATTTTTGCTCAGATCAACTCCGAGAAAAACAACCTGACCTTTCTGGTTTGCTCCTGATTTGTTAACCTCATGCGGCTGTCCTTAAGAGTGGTGGTCGTGAGCGCCCAGCGCCCTTCAGGGGAAACCAGACACAGGGAACTTTCTGACATTTTGGAGTTCTAAGATCTGGCGCAAGTTAATGTCGTTCGGTCTGCTCTTTTATAAATGCCATCATCACTCACACCAAAAGCAGCACCCATTTAATATAGGAAAGTTCTAAGCAAGTTAAGTTCAATTCACTACATTGCTTATTTATACATCAGCGATGTATGCAGCCATTCAGAGAAAAGCAGGGACTTATGGATATATCCGCAGCAAAGCAGGATTTTTTCACTCCACAAGCCTCTCAGAAAAAAAAGCCTGGGGGTCGACAGGGGAAAAAAAAATCCACAATGGGTTATGCACTAGAGTGCAATAATTCGACCAACCCAAGAAAACGTCACAACACCTCTCAGGACTCAGATCAACTCTCCCCCCGTGCAAAGGTATTGAAAACACGTAAAATTACTCCGCCCATAACAATGCAGGCAAACATTCTCCATGACCAGATTTTTACAGATCTGACCGAAGATCCAAAACAAGGCAAGGGTAAGAAAATTTTTGGGGATTTCTGGGGTGCTTTTAAAAGTATTCTGGATGCATTCTGTAACCAATACCATGGTGATGATACCCCCATAATTGAAGAAAATATCCTGGCAGCATGGATGCCCTGCAAAGATATAACCAGAGAAAATGACAAGAAGTTAGTCAAAATTGTCTGGGGTGATCGTTATTGCAAAATCACAACGGTTAATTATTTTTGGGATCAGGCAAAGAATATGGTTTTACGAGGCATCAAGGAAGGTGTAAATTACTTCTCTTATGAAACTGAATACAAAACCGGTAAAAAACCAATAACTGCATGGGAATGTCTGGACATATTTTTAACACAATTCATAAGCCGGAAAGGATGGAAAGGATCAGCAGCATTGCTCAGAGAGAAACTGACTTCATCGTTGAAAGACCCAAAGCCAACCGAATCAGACAAGAAAAAAATCAGTATTAGACACTGTGACCAATTTCTCAAACCTGAAGACATTGACAGCAAGGGTCTGCAGCTTTTTGGTAAATATCAATGGCGAGCAATCACTAAACTGATTGCAACATCCTACAATGGTTATAGACCATCCCAACAGGAAAACTGTACACCCGAGGTTCATGATATTTTCCACCAGGCATTAAAAGACTTTATTCAGATAATGCCAGAAATGCCCGGTATGGATGAAGTAGATGATCTTCATCCTGAAACTGGAGCGCCTATAAGAAGGACAATCGCAACGACTGAATTTAACATAAGTTCATCAGCTAATAAGCTTAATTCTGAACAAACGTTTGCTACATTGATCTATCCATTTATTCATGCTGAAAAATACGATCTGATGACAAAGGATATTGAGAAATATGAGTTCCTGCTAGCGGCGGTAATGAATTTAAAGCACTACTACTTTATCGTGGTAGACCCCAGAAACACCAGTAAAGAAGAATTTAGAAATGATGAATTATGGAAAAAAGAGCATAAGTACCATAGTATTTTTCCTTTTCTACTTTCATTTAAACCAGGTGTTAGCTCTATACCCAGCAGTGAAAATCCTGAAATTGGAGAAGATATAAATTATGATGCTTTAAAAAATTGTTTTTCTTCAGAAAATGAATTATCCACAGTAAAAAATATAAATCTTGAACTTGAATCAAGACTTACTAACTCTGAAAAAAATATATCAAATCTTATAAACGAAAAAAAATATCTGGAAGAAAAAATAGAGTTACTTTCTTCAGATAATACAGACATAAAAGATGAAAACAAAAAATTAACTGATCAACTACAAAATCACAAGAAAGAAATCTCTGAATATAAAAAACAAATACAATCAACAGAAGAAAAACTGCAAGAAGCCAATCAATTACTGTTAAAAAAAGAAGAGGAAATTAAAGAAAAACTCACATTAACTAAAGAAAATCAACACCTGACAGAAGAGCTAAAACTATCAAAAGAGTCAGCAATATCGTTAGAGGGTGAAGTAAAATCACTGACAGATACCATAGGATTTCTAAAAGACAAACTAGGCAAACTTGAAGAAGAACATAAAAGCATTGAAGAACAATGCAAGAAAAACATAAGTGAAATATACCCGCAAAAAAAAGAAACAAAAAAAAATAAATCAGGAGATAAAGAGCCGCCCACCCCATTAAGATCAATGAAAAACATGGTAGAATCCATGTGCTTGATAACAAGAGAAACACAGGAAGAGGCTGCCTATCTGCAACAAAAATTAATGAAAGAAAAAATCACAAGCCAAAAGTCAATTAAAGAAGCAAAATCATTTAGAGATACCCTTTCTGACAGGGAAAAACAGATTAAAAAACTGGAAAAGGAGATCCAATCAGCAAGAGAAGAAAGTATAGCTTCCAATGATACATTACTTGAAAGCAGTACAAAGATAAAGGAGTTAAAAATTCACCATCAAAATGAAATAAAAACAAGAACAAAAAAAATAGAAGAACTAAAACAAAATTACACCAAAAAAATAAATCATCTGGAAGAAGAAATCAACAACCTTAAAAAGCAGAAAAAAACAAACCAGGATGAATTAAAAAACCTGAAACAGTATCTCAATGAAGCAAATTCAAAATTAAAAAGAAACAATGATATTTTGTACAAAAGTTTAAGGAATAAAATCACAGAACTCTCAAAAAAGATCAAAGAAAAAGAAAAAGATATTAAAGAGAAAGATAAAGGGCTGACATCTATAAAAGACCAGATTACAGAACACAGAACAAACTCAGAACAATTAGTAGGTAAAGTTAATGTTCTGGAAAGCAATATTAAAACTTTAGAAAAAGAGAGAGAACTTCTTTGTCAATTACTCAGAGAATCCAGCAACCAGGATGAAAAAATCAAGTTTGAATCCGAAATCAATCACCTTAAAAAAGAGCTATTAAGTTCTAAGGAAAGCATCAAAGTGTATGAGAGTGATTTGAAAAAAATGAAAGACAAGCAAGACTCTCTGTTATCCGAATTAGAAAATATTAAACACGAACTAGCCAGAAAAGAAACAGAGGAACGTGAACAACTAATAAAAAAAAAGAATCTAGAAGATAAATTGAAATTGACTGAGGTAAGTGCTTTACAGTCACAATCGGAAGTAAGTAGCCTGAAAAAGGAATATGAAAGACGTATTAAAGCATATGAGAGTGATTTAAAAACATTAAAAGACAAACAAAGTTCTCTTTTGTCTGAATTAGAAAATATTAAATCTGAGCTTACCAATAAAGAATCAAATGAACGTGAACAGCTAATAGAGAAAAATAATCTGATAGATAGCCTGAAAGAGAGTAAAGCAAGTATTTTACAACTGCAAACAGAAGTCACTTCCCTGAAAAGACATGAAGATTGTTTAAGTACAGAAAATAAAAAACTTAATACCTGGTTGACTGAGATCAGATCAGATCTTAAACAGTCAATATTGGAAAAAGAAGCTGTTGGGCAAGACCTGAGTCTTGCCCAAGATGCACTGACCAAGCAAACAGAACTCATTAAAATAATACGTCAAGAGTCTAGCCATACACAAAATGAATTGGAAAGAACTCAAGATAAAAACAGCCAATTGAAAGACCAGGACATCCTTTTTATCCAGCAACAGGCATTACTGCTGGATGAAGACCAACGTTTAGAACAAGTACAGAGAGAACTCATTTGCACAAAAGCTCTGGCAGACGCGAAATGTCGTGAAGTCGATGAATTAAAGAAAGAAATGAATAACCTGAAAACAAATGTTCCTGCAATCAATCATACTGTTAATCAGCAGCTCAATATTCTCCAGATGACGCCTGATCAACTACTGGACTACCAAACGGGAATGGAAACACTCCTCAGGCAGAAAGATATTACCATTGATCTATTACATGAGATGTTGGCTGCAAATGCACAGACAGCAAAAATCCAACCCGGGCCTTCTCAACTGGCACCGTTAAATCCTGAGGCCGTTGTTCCTGTCGGGACCAGCACCAACCCAGCTAAGGTGAATAGCCCTACTGGCATTAGTAATGAAACCGGTATTGCATTTTCTGTCCTATGCCAACAATTATTGCAAGACGAAAACCCGACATCTGAGCCTGACATCGTTCAGCCACCATTGACCTCAGCAGGTACAGAGTCAGCACGAGCAGTGGCAACAGTCACACCTCAACAACTATCAATGTGTGGTCCGGGGACTTTCAATTCAGGTTCACAGTGGCCCGTACCCGGAGGACAACTCTCAACTATATCGATGAGCACTCCTGTGCAGGAGAGCACCGGGTCAGCCCCAAATACCAACGAATTACAATACAGAAGGTCAGCTTTAAATACCTCCGGATTACCATTCCCCAGGCTAGAAACCACATCCCTTCGCACTTCAGATGCTGACACACCATGGAACTTTGAATCTATTCCCTCCCTGCTTGGCATTATCACTGATTTAGACGATATGTCCTCTGTAGAGCCTATATTTAACGCACCAGTCCCTGACCAACCCGCATCGCCAAAGTCCAGAGATAGTTTTCCTTTCAATAATAATTCCCGGGAGCTTGTCAGACTTAAGCATCTGTAGCGAGGATTGCGAGAAATTGAGCCTAAAAATTTCAGATTCTGAGGAGAATAGCGGGGCTATTTAATGAAGAAGCAGGGATTTTAGACCAATTTCGCAACCGCACGACTGCATGGATGCAGGAGCTCGGAGCAGTTGCCGCGTAGGACAGTCTTAAGTCCGACAGGACGTCTAACTCCTTGAGGGCCATGCCGGTATCAGGAATAATACTTCTCTCAATCACCTGAGGTTACCACCACGAACAGGATTGAATGAGCATATGGACGCAGTTGCGAAAAAATACCGTCCCGGGAAAATCCGGGAAAATAATAAAAAAAGCATTCTGGCCGCTGCCGAACAGGAGTTTGTGACCCATGGCTTCAAAGGCACTACCATGCAGCGCATCGCGGAACGGGCAAACCTGCCCAAAGCCAACGTTCACTACTACTTCAGCAATAAGCTCTCGCTCTATGCTGCCGTTCTGTCGCATATCCTCAAGCTATGGGATCAGAGCTTTAACAGCCTCAGTCCTGAGGATGACCCGGAAGAGGCGCTGGCCGCCTACATCCATACCAAAATCATGTTCTCCCGGAAGAATCCCCTGGCCTCCAGACTCTTTGCCCAGGAAATCATCAATGGCGGTCCGCACCTGACAGAGTATTTTGGCGAGGACTATCAGATGTGGTTTCGGGGACGGGCACAGGTGTTCAAGGCATGGTCTGACCAGGGAAAAATGGATGCGGTCGATCCTGTGCATCTTATCTTTCTGCTCTGGTCATCCACACAGCATTATGCAGACTTCTCTTACCAGATAGCCCGGGCCATTGGAAAAGATACGCTTGAGCAGTCTGACTATGACCAGGCAACAGAGACATTAACCCGGATAGTCCTGAAAGGTCTGGGTATTACTCCAAACCAGCGTTAAACCTAACTGGCAACATCGACCTTTTCTCTCCTCATTCCAGCGATGAAAGGTTGATATCATTGAAAGCCAGAAGAGGAACCTAATAATCATTTTGAGGTCAAACTGCGGTATTTATAGTTGCAGGGTTTTATTCTGAAAGCATCCCCATCAAGCCACCCCCATCGAAGGCCTGCTGGCCGGGTTAGTCACCAAGCCGGATCAAGTGGAATTCCAAACCGCTCCACAAGTACATTTAATGGTCAGAGAGTATCAAAACTGCAGTCCCATAGAGATAAAGCCTCCACCACGGATCATGGCAAGCAACTTGAAGACGACTTCTGGAATAATAAACCATTACAAGGACGAAAAATCACCCCGGCTCAAGTGCTCAGAGCCTATGGAAATGACAGGACTTCTCTGAGACGTGGCTTCTTCCTGCAAAAGCTCTGCTTACAGAACATTTTACAGGGCAATAGAAAAGTTACCCCGGAGCAGGTCATTCAGGAATTCAACCGGCAACCAGGCCAATATAATAAGCACAAATTACCAATAGCACGCTTCAAGGCGGAATGCTGCCTGAAGGGCCTGACGCTAAATGGTCATAAGGTCTCAACGGATGCGGTGGTCAAGAATTTTCAGGCACTCAAAGCCCCCCTGGAGCTGGCGCGTTTTAAAGAACAATGTTGCCTGAAAGACCTGACAGTAAATGGCCAGCGGGTCACACCGGAGGCGGTGGTTCACGATTATCAGGTGACCAATGCAACACTGGAACTGGTGCGCTTTAAGGAAATGTGTTGCCTGAAGGGCCTGTTGTTGAATGGCCATCACGTCACACCGGAGGCGCTGGCCAGGGATTATCAGGCAATCAACGCAACACAGGAGTTGGCATACTTTAAGGAACTGTGTTGCGTGAAGGGCATAATGTTGAATGGCCAGCCGGTTACACCGGATGATGTGATTAAGGGGTTCAGGGGTACCCCGGAAAGCAAACTGTCAATAGCACGCTTCAAAGCGGAATGTTGCCTGAATTGCCTGCCGTTGCGTGGCCAGCCGGTTACGCCGGAGGCGGTGGTTAAGGATTTTCAGGCAGTCGGCGTCCTCCTTGATCTGGCGCACTTTAAGGAACAATGCTGCCTGAAAGGCATGACATTGAATGGTCAGCTGGTTGCACCGGAAACGGTGGTTAAGGATTTTCAGGCCGCCGGAGCAACCCTGGGGCTGGCGCGCTTTAAGGAACATTGCTGCCTGAAAGGCATAACATTGAATGGTCGTCTGATCACACCGGAGGCGGTACTTAAGGATTATCAGGCAGCTAACGCAACACTTGAGTTGGCGTGCTTTACCGAACTCTGTTGGCAGACAGGCCTGCCGATACATGGCCAGCACGTCACACCGGAGGTGGTGGTTAAGCATTATCAGATGGCCAGCGCCACACTGGAGCTGTCCCGTTTCAGGGAGCAATGTTTCCTGAAAGGCATAATGCTGAATGGCCAGCCGGTCACACCGGATGCGGTGGTTAAGGGTTATCAGGTTGCCAATGCACAACTGGAGCTGACCCGGTTTAAGGAACAATGCTGCCTGAAGGGCCTGAGGTTAAATGGCCAGTGGGTAACATCGGATGAAGTGGTGAATGACTATCAGGCAGCCAGAGCAACAACGGAGCTGGCGCTCTTTAAAGAACGATGTTGCCTGAAGGGTCTGCCATTGAATGGCCAGCCAGTCATACCAGACACCGTGGTTAAGGATTATCTGGCCGCCAGGGCAACACTGGAGCTGGCTCGCTTTAAGGAACAATGCTGCCTGACAGGCTTGTTGTTAAATGGGCGGCCGGTCACGCCAGAGGCGGTGGTTAAGGCCTTCCCGACTACTCTCGATGGCAAACTGGGAATAGCACGCTTTAAGGAACAATGTTGCCTGACAGGCTTGATGTTGAATGGCCAGCCAGTGAAACAGGATGCGGTGGTTAAGGATTTTCAGGCCGCCAGGGCACCACTGGGGCTGGCACGTTTCAAGGAACAATGTTGCGTGATGGGCCTGGCATTAGCCGGTCGGCAGGTCACACCCGATGAGGTGGCCAGGGATTTTCAGGCAGCCAGAGCCACTCTGGAGCTGGCACGCTTTAAGGAACTATGTTGTCTCAGGAACCTGGCATTGAATGGCCAGCCGGTCACACCGGATGCAGTGGTTAAGGATTTTCAGGCCGCCAGGGCAACACTGGAGCTGGCACACTTCAAGGAACTGTGTTGCCTGAAGGGCCTGGCATTGAAGGGTCAGCAGGTCACAGCGGATACGGTGGTTGAGGCGTATCCCGATAGTCCGGAGGGCAAACTGGGGAAAGCGCGCTTCAAAGCGGAATGTTGTCTGAAGGGCATGGCGTTGAATGGCCAGCCGGTCTCACCGGATGCGGTGATTGAGGATCTTCAGGCAGCCAGGGCAACACTGGAGCTGGGTCGCTTTAAGGAGGAATGTTGCCTCAGGGGCATGTCACTGAAGGACCAGCAGGCCACTCCGGATGCGGTGGTCAGGGGTTTCCCGGATAGTCCGGAAGGCAAACTGGGGGTAGCGCGCTTTCAGGAGCAGTGTTGCCTGATGGGCCTGCTGTTGAATGGCCAGCCGGTCACACCGGATGCTGTGGTGAAGGGTTTCCCGGATAGTACCGCAGGCAGACTGGGGATAGCGTGCTTTAAGGAAAAATGTTGTCTCAGGGGCCTGGCGTTGAATGGCCAGCCATTGACACCGGATACAGTGGTTAAGGGCTATAAGGCAGTCAGAGCAACGCTGCAACTGGCGCACTTTAAGGAAAAATGCTGTCTGAGGGGCTTGCTATTGAATGGCCAGCCAATCCAACCGGATACGGTGGTAAAGGCGTTCCCGGAGAGTATGGAAGGTACACTGGGGATCGCACGATTTAAGGAGAAATGTTACCTGAGAGGCATTACTCTGCGAGGCCCGCAGCTCACATCAGATGAGGTGGTCAGGCATTTCCCGAACAGTCCGGAAGGCAAACTGGCGATAGCGCACTTCAAGGAACTGTGTTGCCTGAAAGGCCTGCTGTTGAATGGCCAGCAGGTTACAACGGACAGGGTGGTTGAGGATTTTCCGGACAGTCCGGAAGGCAAACTGGGGATAGCGCACTTTAAGGAAAAATGTTGCCTGAGGGGCCTGGCGTTGAAAGGCCAGCCAGTCACACCGGATGCGGTGGTTAAGAGCTTCCCGGATAGTCCTGAAGGCCAGTTGGGGGTGGCGCGCTTCAAAGCGGAATGTTGTCTGAGGGGTTTGCTGTTGAATGGCCAGCTGGTGACGGCGGACGCGGTAGTCAACGATTTTGAACGCATTGGCAGATTGCTGGAAATCGCTATTTTTTATGCTCAGCTGGCATTGAATGCGAAAAAACTGAATGGCCGTTATCTGGGTAACAAGGACGTATTGGAAGCGTTTAATCAAGTCCCCGGGGATCAATCGGCAAGGCAAACCAGATACCTGATTGAAAGGCTGAAACACTCTCAGTGGTGGGATGAAAACAACGACGCTCAGGATTTGCTGCAAGAGGCCTGGCAAATCCTGAACAACGCATCAGTCAAAGGGGATGAGCAACACCGACTGCAATGTATATTGAAATTCATGGCTATGCAGCATGAACTGTCCATTGATCAACAGAGCGTGTCGGCAGAGCAGGTATTGCAATCCATCAACACCCTGAGACACTCATTTCAGAAAGCACGGCTGCATTTCTTCTTCCTGGCCTACTGCTATCTCACCAGCCATGGGGTTAATGGACATCAAATCGAAAAGGATCAGGTTCTGGAGTGCCTACAGAGTTTTACTGAAGTCAGCAAACTGCAACATGCTTTAGGCTGCTGGTTTGAGCAATGCAAATCCGAAGCCGATGTAATGGGTAATCTACTGCTTCAAAAGGAAAATATTTTTACTCCGGGGAGTAACAGCGCACAAGGATACGTAGCCACTCAGGCAACAAACGCCGGTGTAGCGCACACCCGGCAGCTATGGCCAAATGGACCGGTTTTTTTGGACAAGCAGGTTCCGCAGTTAACCGCACTCACACTTAAAGCACTGGATATTATTCAGGAAATCAATATTTCCTGTACCGACTTCCCCATTCTGATTACCGGTTCTTTCGCACGTTGTTTGCAGAATATGTGTTCAGTATTTAATGACATTGACATTATCTGCGCGACAGAAAAGTCGGCCAGAATACTCTGTGAAAAGCTGCGGGCACTGATCACAGACAAGGGTACAGACATTCCCAAAAGTATTGTCATCTGGGAAGTCCCGGGGTGTCAGGAGATCAGACTGCCAAATGGCTTCAATATTCATCTTAAAGACGGTGATTTCGGGATAAAAGCCATGGGGCTTCAGGTCAGTGTTGATGCCAGAGTCGTCCATGAAAATGCCCCACAATTGGCCGTTCACGTCCACGGTGTTCAGAGACCTGTACAATGTTTGTCGTTTACTGAAGAAACCCGATTACTGAACGATACGCTGGAATACCTCGCTGAGAGCCTTGATCCGCTCACCGTAAGGCTACAAAAAGGGGAGGTATTTAAAATACCACGAACCATTCTTTTTAATGCCCCTCAAAACAGCAATGAGCGTATTTATGGCTTGCTGTTACGCTGCCTGCTTACTCTGAATAAAGCCAGGCAATTCATCACCCTGAACTGTGCAGGCAATCCCGGGAAACCGGACTGCCGCAGTCATCAGCTGCAAAAAGAACAACTACGGCTTTATGCACTGACTGAGAATCTGCACATGAAATTGACCAGCCATGTTTGCCGTAATGATTTTGAGCACAGAATTAACAACTGGCTATCGACAACTCAGTCTGTTAATGATTGTCCGACCGATAAGAAAGAGTTTATCCAGGCACTGCTGGCGATGATGCACGCTTAATAACTCAAATCGGTATTGTTAAGTAGTTGGCCAAATGGAACTTAATGATCATTTTTCAGTCAAAGGGAATGTTTTTCGTTCAGGTGTGCAGGGTTATATTATGAAGCCAACTACCTCAACCTTCTCCCCCCCAGAGTCCGCTGGCTATGTTGACCAACGAGCCGGTTCAGGCGAGATATCTGGCCGATCTGCAAGCACCTTTAACGGTATGGAAATATCAACCCTTGAGTCTTGCGGACGAACAGCCACCACTGCATATGAACGCATCAGTATGGAGATTGCCTTTTGGCAAAACAAACCATTACAAGGACGTCAAATTACCCCGGCTGTGGTACTTAACGCCTATGGAAATGATACAACATCCCTTAGAAGTGGCGTCTTCCTGCAAAAACTCTGCCTGCGAAACATTCCCCATAACAATCGACAAGTAACCCCGGACCAGGTCGTTCAGGAGTTCAACCGACAGCCAGATCAAAACGATGAGTACAAATTAGCCATCGCACGCTTCAAAGCGGAATGTTGCCTGAGGGGGCTGCCGTTGAATGGCCAGCAGGTTACACCGGATGAAGTGTATAAGGACTTCATGGAGAGTCCGGCTGGCAGCGAGGAGATAACGCTCTTCAACACCAAACGTTATCTAAATGGTTATACTGATCGTCAGGTCGACCCGGGTCATGATCCTGAAGGATACGCAGCCTCTACCTTTCAGCATCAGGCTTCTGCTGCCGTTAGAAGAGCGCTTCCCTTATCAGACAATCAGGTTCCGCAGTTAAATGTGCTAACTCGCAGAGCACTGGAGATGATCCAGGAAATCAATGAGTCTTATAACACGCCCCCCATTCTGGTTACCGGTTCATACGCGCGTTTTTTACAGAACCGTCGTGCATCATTCAAAGGTATTGACATTATCTGCTCGACTGAAGATTCGGCCATGAAACTCTTTAAAAAGATGCAAGCGCTTATGGAAGCACTTGACATTGACCGGGATTTAGGTGCCAACGACGACTTCTTCATCCTCCCAATACCCGGATGCCGGGCGATTCAACTACCAAATGCTTACACTATTCATCTTAAAGACACCAGCTCAGACATCCCGGGTCCGGGGCTTATGGTC
Organism: Endozoicomonas sp. ALE010; assembly: GCF_049310165.1. Taxonomy (NCBI): domain Bacteria; kingdom Pseudomonadati; phylum Pseudomonadota; class Gammaproteobacteria; order Oceanospirillales; family Endozoicomonadaceae; genus Endozoicomonas; species Endozoicomonas sp. ALE010. Next base: position 94,601 of record NZ_JBLYNV010000008.1, read on the forward strand.
AGTGTTGACGGCAGAGTCATCAATGGACATTCAGCACCATTGGCCATTCGTGTTCCTGGCGTTGAGAGGCCGTTATGGTGTTTGTCGTTTGCTGAAGAAACCCGGTTACTGAACGATACACTGGAACACCTCATAGGAAACCTTAACCCGCTGACAGTTGAACTGAATCAAGGGGCAGCGTTTGAGTTACCTCGCACCATTCTTTTTGGCTTCCCAAAAAACGGCAAAGAGCGTATTTATGGCTTGCTTGTTCGCGCGCTGCTTACCCTGGATAAAGCCAGGCAGTTTATCTCCATATTCGCTGAAGAAGAGCCTGACGGCCAGCTGCAAGCGCAACAACAGCGCCTTCGTACACTTGCTGCGATTCTGCAGAGGAAATTGAGCAGGCATATTTGCCGCAGTGATTTTGAATGCAGAGTTTCCTGCTGGCTATCGACGGTTCCGCATGTAAGTGACTTCGAGATCAAGAAGGTGGAATTTATCACATCACTGTTAAAGATGATGCATCCTGAGCTACATCGGATAGACTCAACTCATTGAATATTTGATCGCCGGTAACTCAATCAGAATCTTTCAACCTTCTGTCTCAGGCCAGGTTATGTCAAACACTTTCCAGTTCTTGCAGTTTGGTTCCTGCGAAATATGTGGCCTTGCTCAATTACCGGAGCAATTGGCTTGCCTTATGGTTCCACTTGATCAGAACAAGATGCGTTTTTTCACTCTCTTTTATTGCGCCGATAACCCTCAATGCCACCTGAAAGCCATTGATAAGTTGTCAGAAAAAGAAGGTAAGCGATATTCAGGAATCCAATGCCGCTGACTATTTTGACTTTGCACATGTTGAACTCAAGGTTTCTTGTTCAAATTGCAGGAGGTATGACATCAGATGAACTTTAAAATAGCGCCGATGCAGTCTCGTATGCCATGGGATAATCCTTATGGCATGTGTCGAATCAATTCTGCCGCAGTATGCACTTTCAATCAGTTTAATGTCCAGCAAATTGACACTCAATTCCAATACTCCATACCAACCACAGAGGAAAGTACAAATCCCCCCCGACGTAGTTATGTTGAACGAAAAAACAGGCGCGCCGATAATGAAAAAAGACGCAGGAAAACCATGAATCAAGCCTACCAGGCACTTCGAAATAAAATTCCCGGAGCATCCAATCAACAATTAACAAAGATAGAGATTTTGATACAAGCCACGGCATACATTCAACAATTACAAGACCAACTTGGAGGCTGACCTATAAAACAACATTTAGTCTTATAAAATCGGATTTTTAGACCAATTTGCTGTCGCTGCAGTAGGGCAGTCTATTCTCGGATAGCCTCCCGGGCAGCTCAATCAGGTTAGAAATTAAGCAGTTAACCAATATCATACTGCTACTGACTTATCAGTCAGTTTTAAAAGCAGGCAAGACGGAAGTAGCAGAATCTGATTCAAGCTCATTTTTTGTTGCCTTGTCAGACACTCTTATAAGAGCGCCAGCTTGCTGACCAGCGCTTCTTGCCAGTTGCCTGTCACCGGTGCTCATGAAAACTTTATAGTAAGCCTTATGATAAGCATGTTGGTAAGACTTCAAGACAACCTGCCCTTTTTCGGACTGTGCCCAGGCCAGGTAAGTAGCCTTCCGTTTCGCAGACACACGGTAAGCCTTCCCTTTCTCGGACTGTTCCCAGGCTCGTTTGACAGCCTTCCCTCTCTCAGACTGTGCATAAGCCCTGCGGCAAGCCTTCCCTCTCTCAGACTTTGACCAGGCATTCCTGGCAGCCCTTCCTCTCTCAGACTGTTTGTAAGCCTTCTGGCGTGCCCTCCCTTTCTCAGACTGTGCGTAAGCCTTCTGGGAAGCCTTCCCTCTCTCAGACTGAAACCAAGCCTTTCGGACAGCTTTCCCTCTCTCGGATTGACGGTAAGCCTTTGTGTAAGCGTTCCTTCTTTCCGACTCCGCCCGGGTTCGTTTGGAAGCCTTCCCTTTCTTAGACTGTGTGTAAGCCTTCTGGCAAGCCTTCCCTTTTTCAGACTTTGCGTAAGCCTTCTGGCAAGCCTTCCCTTTTTCAGACTTTGCGTAAGCCTTCTGGCTAGCCTTCCCTTTTTCAGACTTTGCGTAAGCCTTCTGGCTAGCCTTCCGGACAGCTTTCCCTCTCTCGGATTCACGGTAAGCCTTCCCTCTTTCGGACTCAGTACGGGCTCGTTTGGAAGCCCTTCGTTGCTGAGGTTGTACGTAAGTCTTATCATGATCGATGTTCAAAGATTCGCCAGCTCCTGAAACAGACGCTTCAACATCCAACTCATTTCCTGCTGTTTCTTTCAACGTTGTGATAAGTGGAGGAGGATGATTACTTAAACCGTATGAGTGAGAGCTCACTTCATCGATCATACTCCAAACCTGCTCAATTCTTATTTCTGATTGATTGGATAGAATTCTGTTATTTTGTTCGGCCTCCTGATATTTCCCAGGTTTATGTGATATGTCTAGCGGCTTGATTTTTTCAGGTTCTTGCGAATAAATAATCCTGACGGGCATTTTTTTAAAACGGGAATCATTGAAAGGGTTATGGAAGTTTTCACCATATGGAATCAAGGGGTTTATATAATTATTTGGTGCAGTTTGATCAACTCGCAGCCCGAATACCAAACCACTTTGCTGCGACCAGTCTTTAACAGTGAATCCACTGCCCGACATAACAGACTCATACGCTTTTCGGGATCCCGAATACAAAAAGTGTGAATTAAAATACGGAGTAGACATTGAATTATTGAGTTATTGAATTAATGACTAGGACTATGCTTTCTTATAAAAGTTCCTACCTGAAAGATACTACTCCATATTTATGTCAGCCAGGCATAGCTATCAATAATTGAGGTTGATTCAAGCTCATTTATTTTTTGTTTTATTTGATTTTTTTATAAAGGCGGTAGCTTGCCTGCCTGCAATTCTTGCTTGCGCTTTATCACCGGTATTCTTGAAAACTTCACTGTAAGCCCTTCTGTAAAGCATCTGGTAAGCCTTACCCCTCTCTGAATTTCTCCATATCCGTTTAGACTCCTTCCCTTTCTCGGAGTTTGCCCAGGCCTGTCTGGCAGCCTTCCCATTCGCAGACTCACGGTAATTCTTCCGGTTAGCCTTCCCTTTCTCAGAGTCATCGTAAGCCTTCCGGAGAGCCTTCCCTCTCTCAGACTGACGGTAAGCCTTCCGGTAAGCTCTATGGTATGCCTTACCTTCCTCGGACTGAGACCAGGCTCGTCTGGCAACCTTCCGTTTGTCGGTCTGTTCGTATGCATTCCGGGAAGCTTTTCGTTTATCGCTCTGTGCATAAGCCTTAAGGAAAGCCTTCCCTCTTTCGGACTTCACGTAAGCCTTCTGGTAAGCCCTATAGTAAGCCTTCCCTGCTTCAGACCGATCCCAGGTTCGTTTTTTCGGAGGCCTCCGTTTCCCGGTCTGCTCACAGACCTTCCGGGAAGCATTCCCCTTTTCGGATTCATGGTGAACCTTCTCTTTCCCAGACTGTGTGCAAGCCTTATCAGGAACTACGGCCAGAGATTCACCAGATCCTGAAGCGGGAGCTTCAGCATCCAAACCATTTTCAGCAGTTTCTCTCAACGCTGAGGTAAGTGGAGGATGATCAGTATTTACAAAGTATGAGTGAGAACACGCTTCACCGGCCATACCCAACACCTGATGAGTTCTTGAATCTGATTGACTGGTAAGAATTCTGTTATTTTTGTCGTCCTCCGGTTGTGCCTTGGGTTTAGGTAAGAAGTCTAACGGCTGGCTTTGTTCAAATTCTTGAGAATAAACCACCCTGACCGGCACTGTTTTAAAACGGGAATCATTGAAAGGGTTATGGAAGTTTTCACTATATGGAATCAAGGGTTTTACATAATTATTTGGTGCAGTTTGATTAACTCGCAGCCCGAATACTAAACCACTTTGCTGCGGCCGGTCGTGAAAAGGCAATCCACTGCCCGTCACAACAGTTTCATACGCTTTCTGAAATATTGAATACAAGGAGTGTGAGTTAGAATAAGGAGTAGTCATTGATTTGTTGAATTATAAGATTGTTGAATTCATGATTAGGACTGTGCTTTCCTGTAAAAGTTCCTATCTGACAGACCAAACTTAATATTTAACCTGGCACTTAAAGGTTTATTCAAGCGCATTATTTTTTGCTTTATTTGACTCTTTTATAGAAGCAGCAGCTTGCCTGCCAGCAAATCTTGCCTGTTCTAAATCACGGGTATCCCTCAAAGCCCTATAGTAGGCATTCTGGTAAGCCCTCCGCACAGCCTTACCCTTTTCGGAGTTACGGTAAACCTTCTGGTAGGCCTTTCGGGCAGCCTTCCGTTTCTCGTCCTGTTCATGAGCATTATCAATAATGATGGTTAGAGATTCGTCGGATTTTGCAGCAGAAGCTGTAAAGTCCAACTCATTACCAGCAGGCAATGGATCAGAACTTTCACCAGCCATACTCCAAACCCGATCAGTTCTTAATTCCGGCTGGCTGGCAGGAGTTCTGGTATTTCGACCAGCCCCCTGGCATGCCCCGAGTCTATATGATAAGTCTAACGGTTTACTTTGTTCATATTCTTGAGAATAAATAACCCTGACTGGCATTTTTTTAAAACGGGAGTCATTTAATGGGTTATGAAAGCTTTCACCATATGGAATGAAGGAATTCATATAATTACTTGTTGCAGTTTGACCAACTTGCAGCCCGAATACTGATCCATGTTGCTGTACCCTTGCTGTAAAAGCCGATCCCCTGTTCGACATAACAGACTTATACGCTTTCTGAAATTCCGAATACAAGGGATAAAAGTTAGAATGCGGATCAGACATTGAATTGTTTAATTACTGAATTATTTATTGTGACAACTCCTTCTTATAAAAGTTCCGGCCTGACGCAACAACATTTAATATTTATGTTGCAGAGCATCACTGGGGCCAGAAGCAGAACCGCTAAAATCCAACTCATTTCCTGCAAGTGATCTATTTCGTTGCAACTGCTTACTGTCCAGTTGAGGATCAGTAATTTCACAAGGATTTTGTACATCAACAACTAATGAGCTTTCTGTGTTTGATTGCCCTAATGCTAAAATAGACTGGATAGAAAAACGCTCTTTATCAGGAATATAGGCGGGGGCATGATCATTTTTCTGCATTTTTGTTCTGCCCGGTAAGTAGAGTGGCTGATCTTTTTCAGTATCGTTATCGACAATGGCTATCGATCTTTTTTCAAACCGGGGGTCATCAAATATATTTTGAAAAGATGCCATTGGCTGATAAAGGCGGCTTTCAGTCGTATCATCAGCATGCATAGTATATAGAGCAGAGCTACTTCTGAAACTTGGCGGGAGAAAGCCTGACATAGCGATATAAACTGCTTAAAAGTCGGCAACTCACGGATAAACAATAGTTCATTTGTCGTGCAATATTTTTCCTGGCTGACGATCAAGAACCTGTTTACTCTCTAAAAGGCTCATTATTGTTTGCTTTATTGGATTCTTTTAAAAAGACGGTAGCTTGCCTACCAGCGATTCTTGCCTGTTCAATATCACCGGTAACCCTTAAAACCTTATTATAAGCGTTACGGTAAGCCTTCAGGTAAGCACGTCCTTGCGGAGACTCACGGTAAGCTTTTTGGTAAGCCCTCCACTTCTCGGTCTGACGGTAAGACTTCTGGTAAACCCTCTGATAAACCTTCTGGAAAGCTTTCACTCTCTCGGACTGATTATAAGCCTTTCGGTAAGCCTTTCGCTTCTCGGTCTGTTCGTAGGCTTTGAGGTAAGCCTTTCGGTAAGCCTTCCGCTTCTCGGTCTGTTCGTAGGCTTTGAGGTAAGCCTTTCGGTAAGCCTTCCGCTTCTCGGTCTGTTCGTAGGCTTTGAGGTAAGCCTTCCGCTTCTCGGTCTGTTCGTAGGCTTTGAGGTAAGCCTTCCGTTTTTCCGACTGCTCGTAAGCCTTCCCTTTGCTGGACTGACGATAAGCCTGCTGGTAGGCTCTCCGTTTCCAGGACCGCGCGCAAGCCTTCCCTTTCTCAGACTGCGCCCATGCTCGTCTGCGAGCCTTCCCTTTTTCGGACTGACGGTAAGCCTTCTGGTAAGCCCTCTGATAAGCCTTTTTTCGCTCAGACTGTGCGTACGCCTTCCGGACAGCTTTTAATTCCTCGGACTCACAGTCATCCTCATGGGTGCTGGTCAGAGATTCATCAGAGCCGGAAACCGTAGCTTTATCATCCAACTCATTTCCTGCAGGCGATGTATCTCGTTGCAGCTGTTCACTATCCAGTTGAGGATTAGCAACTAATGTGTTTTGTGAGGTTGATTGCTCTAACCCTAAAATAGACTGGATCGAAAAACGTTCATTACCAGGAATATATTTGGGAACATGATCATTATTCCGAGGTTGTATTCTGACAGGTAAGTAAAATGGATGGTCTTCTTGAAGATGGCTACTAACCATTAGTATCGACCTTTTTTCAAGCCGGGGATCACCTGATGGATCATTAAAAAGCACCTTTGGCTGCTGGAGACGGTGTTTAACAGTTTCATCAGAACGCATAGCACATTGAAAATTTGCTACGTCCACAACTTCACGAAAGAAAGCCTGACAGGATGTGGCAGACTGCGAATAAGCACTATCTCGAAAATAAGAAAAGTGATCTGCAGCTATATTAAAACCAGCAAAGTAGATAGGCATATTCATTGAATTATTGAATTATTGAATTATTGAGTTTCATACTATGACCTCTCTTTCATATAAAAGTTCAAACAGCTTTTAAGAAAAAACTATGTCCATCAGTTCCGTGATCAAATCCATCCAGAACATCATGCGCAAAGACGCCGGTGTTGATGGTATTGATTTTTCCCCCTGACAAGGTATCGTATTGAAAGCGGGCCAGACATTGGTGACTTTTTGATTACTCGAATATCCGGATTAACGTAAACCACCACCCCAACAGCACTCTGCCGGTGCTATGGTTGAACCATCATTCCCCAAACATTCAGAGAGCCGGAGTACTGCTGTGTTTGCCGATCATCCGTTGCTAAAGCCCTTTCTCAACCTTGAACCCGACACCTTCCCGGCGGAAGCTATCCGCCAGGTTATCGCCCATCAATAGGAAATGACCCCGTTACTGCTGGAAGTACTGCGGGATTTTGCCGACGACCCCATCATCGACGACAGCAAGCCCGCTCGTATCGCCGACAACAAGCGGGTGTCCCTGGATTCCACCGACAAGGTCTTCAGTGTCCTGAACAAATTCCGGGACCGGGAAAACGTGCGCCTGAAAGGGGGCCGGGTGGAAATTGGTGACGGGGAAAATACCGTCAGTGTTCGGTTTGCGGAACGGGAGGTCACCTCGGCCATTATTGCCAACGCCATCGACAGCCTGCGCTCCCTGCTGAAAGAGGAGCAGGCACCGGTGAGCATTATTATCAGCAGCGGCGTCAGCTTTGATAACGGGTTTGCCGCCAGAGAGTTTGCAGAGCTGGGCGGAGTGGTACTGAAGCCCGGTGATATTATTCAGGATGTACAATAGTTCAATGATTGCACCAATGGCAGGTAATTCATGATCGACAATGCATCCACCACCGGCAAGCGAACTTCCAAAGGCGAGACGGGCAAATCCCGTTTTGCCCACCCGACGCTGGGGTTCGGGGTGCCTGCCAATCCCCATCACTTGCAGGTGATCATCCCGAAAGAGAATCACGGTGCCGTGCTGATTACCGAACAACTGGGCATGCAGGCACAAGACCAACACGCAGCCATGATCGACCGCTGTCTGATGGACCTGAGCCACTTTATCAGCAATAAAGCATTGGACCGTGATGTGCGGGATGCGGCGGAAATACTGACCGGTCGGTTGCGGAATTTGCGGCTGGCATGACCAGCACTACCATCACAACAGTATGATAGTTTGTACCAGTCACCCTTCGACTTCGCTCAGGATGAACGGAGTGAGTACAATATGTCGGGATAGCCTAAGGTTAATTACTTAGTTGCTGTCATTGGGAAGCAGCTGGCGAATCAGGAGTTCCAGCTGGTCAAAGCGCTTATCGTGTTGATCAAAGCGCTCCCGGGTTTCTTTGACAAAGTCGTCGTGTCGTTTATCGGCTCGCTCAAACCCGGCTCGTGTTGCTTCCGCCAATGCAGTAATACTGAACTCCATTTTTTCCATACGGCGATCTTGTTGATCCAGCCTGCAGTCTTGCTGATCCAGCCTGCGTTCAAGCAGGTCAAAACGCACTCGGTTCTCACGCTGGTTTTCCAGAACAATCTGGTGCGTTTCGCCTGTAATCTTGACCAGGCTGCGAACCGCACTGTCAAGAGAGTCAACGTGCGATTCCAGCCGTTCTACCCGTTTCTCCAGACTCATAACAGCTTCTCATTTTTATTGGTTGGGCGTTGAATATAGCAGAAGTTCATGCCGACAAACCGGCAATAACCCTTTACCAACGAGGCCACCGTGATCAAACGCTTTTCTTCCCGCACCCACCAACTGGACAGAACCTTTCTGGCGGAACACCTGCAGGGGGCGGAAATGAAATAATAGGGATGCCGGTGAAAACCTCGTCTGTTACCCGTTCGAATATGACGGCCAGTGACACCCAGCGTCGAGAGGAGCGTTACTGATATAAATCAAAAAAGATTACACATCAACATGCAATTTTTTTGCCCCGGGTTCAAAGAAGTTAATGCTGTATCTAAATCAATACGATCAGCAGCGGGCCAATAATACCGACTTACTCTTTTGTCACTAAGGTCGTTAAAGTATTTACTTGTTTTATGCCTGGCTATATTGGTAACAAAGGCAGACTGCCACTTTGCTCCTTTCCCATTATCAATGAGCAGTTTCATAAATGCCACTGTGGTCACGTAACTCACGGCTATGTTATTCGTTGCCAGGCAGTCTTTAGCTATTGCTAATTGATCCTTTTTTGAACAGTCCTTCCAGTATTTATGGAAATCAGCTCGGAAATCTTCCAGACTTTTGTCCAGAAATCGCTTAAGAGAATCGCGGTTCAGTTCATCAAAGCAGCCCATCTCAAGGCGTAACTTTTTATTGATAGATGATAATTCCATATATGACAGTTTCTCTGCTGTAAGTTCGTCTGGATCAGTTTTTTTGCAATGCTTTTTATCTCCCTTCTTCGTAATTTTTGAATCATTCCCATACTCTATGTATGATTTTTTGCCCTCTGGCCACATCATGAACTCAAGACAATTTAAAAGCAAAGTCAGGGTAGCTTTCCCAGATAATTTGCCTCTATTGTTGCATTGTAAAAAGTATAAAATACCACACGAAAATTGATTACTGTAAAATTTACGTTTGAAATCAAAATATAAAAAACTCAGATCATTAAATTTCTGCCTATGGAAATCAGGGTTGTTTTTTACGAAGTTTAATGAACCGTAAATGGATTCAAACTGATATCCCAAAACCTCCCTAATAAGAACATGAGCATCAGAATCTGATGTAATCATTTTTTTGAGATGTTGATCCAGGATTTCCTGACTAAAACCATCCAGAGAGTCACTGCTACAGATTCTCAGAAAATCATTCTTTATCATAACCTGCAGCCATTGCTCCGGATTAACAGTGCGAGTCTCAACAGTATTTATGCCATTAACGGCAACAGAGCCATCACTTTGCTGAGCGAAACACGACTGATAGATAAGTTGAGACAAATGACTCCGCTTCCCAACCCAGGTAAAAAATTTCGCACCTTTTAACACCGATGGTGAAAAGCACTTCCCTGCAAAACCGCAGTTGATGAAGCTGACATCTTCAAAACTCGCACTGTTTAACGGCTCCATATTGAATTTACATTCCCTGAATTGGGTTGCTTTGAACACAGTGCCATTCATTGAGCAATCGCTGAAATCCAATTTTTCCAATTCATGATTGTGATTTTGCACAGCAATCTCCAAACCATCCAGCGACTTGAGTTTTCCCTCCAGCAGCTGCGGATTTTGTTGCATCAGGCGCTGGATACCTTTTTTACCGCAAGCTTGAACAAGAGTTTTGACATTTTCTGGAACCCCCATGTTGTGTCCAGAGGTTAGCTCAAGGTAACAGACTAACCAGGAGTGGAGAAAAATCTGCTCCAGTGGGCGACCGTCTGGCCAGTGGCTATAGCGCCTACGGAGTATGTACAACAGTTGCAGCTGATCTTTGGCAGAGCCTATAGTGAAAACATCCAGTTCATCAGGTAACGACAGAGGGAGGGCAAAGAGGGTCTCCTGACTAGTGCAACACTTAATTAATTGCTGGTAGTCACCGGCTGACTGCACAATGACTTTCTCATTAGGCCGGATGGCTTTCAGGCCCGGGTAAGAAACGTCCAAAGAACGGACTTTCAGAAAAAAATCTGCATCCAGGCGCATCAGTGCTGCTGGTTTGAACGTCATGGACAATGCCCCCGCGTATTGACTATGGGCGAATTCACTGCAGGGCTGGATACGGGTATATACATCATGGCCAATAGCGCATTTAAACCGATTGGCTGTGGTAGCAGTCTCCTGGAAGGGCTCCAGCCCAATGTCAGTACGTCGTACGAAGGAAGTCAGGGCTCTCTCATTGTTCAGCATACCAGCCACAATTCCTGTCACTGGTTGCCCAAGGGCCGTATAGTTCAAACCGTGTACCGGGCAAAATCCCCGGGCCGGGCTCCCGGAAACGCCGTGGGGCTGACCGGGGAGGTAACCTATCAGGCGTCCGGCATGTATACGATAACTTTCATACCAAGGCCGTAGGCTCAATCCCAGCCGTTCAGCAAGAAAGGTTTTTTTTGCATTGATGCGAACAACACGGGCGTCCACATCCGCATCGCCAGCTGCTGCCACGGCGCGGTTCATGTCACCAAGGCAGCGGTGATAGTCGGCCAGGGAGTCCAGCCAGCGCTCTTCCAGGTCAACAGCATCGGGGCACCCGTGGTCGATGCCCAGCTCCGCCAGCTCCCTGAACAGGGCCTCAACCACCGCTTTTTCGTGACCGGGAGCGGTCAGCACCATCTTATGGTCAAAGGTTCGGGCATTCGGGTCACGCTCGGGATAAAACTCAATACTGCCTTTCTCGATGAAGGTCGGCGCAAGTTCAATCACTCGCACCGGTGAGGCCGTCAGATTGGCGTGTTCAAGCTGTTTCTGATTCACATAACTGACGCTCTCACCGGTCAACTTGGCAAAACCGTGGCTGAATTCGCTCAGGCGCACTTGCGCTTCTCTCTCTTCACCAAGCCTTGAGCTAACCCTTGCAGGCAAGGCTGGTGCAGGTAGCGGGGTCTGAATTGGTGGCAGTGTTTCAATAGACGGCTGGTCTGCGGTTAAAGATGCACGACACCTTTTGGTAATGCAGTGCAGATTGTTTACAACATCTATGATGGTCTGACGATCCGTTTCTTGCCACCGCTCTATATCCTGAGTCAACTGCAGTGCCTGTTTTTCACACTCATCGGCCAGACTGGTCAGGTCACTGCGCCAGTCGCAGTATTTGCCGTTCAGATGCTTACTGACGTATTCGCTCCAGGTGCTCAGATGGTACAACCCTCGCTCCAGCGCCAGATTGTCAGCCACTCTGTTGCCTGCATCCCGTGACAGCCTGAGGGTCATCCGGGTTATTGGCTGACCATCCTGATCCAGCAACTGAGTGAGGCAGACCTGGCCAGTGCGGATGTCCTGGCCTTTAACCTGCAACCAGCCCCCACGGATACCTGCTGCCCTTATGGCCTGGTATTCCGCCATGGATACCCGTTCACCCGGCTCTAGCGTGTCTGGCAAGCGGGTGGTGAGCCAGGCTATGCGATCATGGATAGTTTGCCGTAACCAGCTGCGGTCACCGGCCAGATAACCGCTTTGTTCAATCAGCTGGCCCAGGGCCTGCCAGTCAAACTGGTGCAGCAGCTCTTTCAGGGTCTGACCCAGCAGGTTGTCGTCCAGTTTAGACATACTATCGACGCAGGGACTGGCAATAGGGTGGGAGTTCATTGCCGGGACTTGTGGGTCCCGCAGTTTGTTCAACAGCAACGGCATGGAGGAAAAATCGTCCTCGCCAGGCGCTGGCTCTGGTTTGTGGGCACAGGGGTAACGGGTGGCCAGTCCGGCGTGATTCCAGTTAAACACCACCGGCTCCCCTTCCGAGGTCAGTGCCATGTTCTCCCAGGTGAGATCTTCATTACCCACAATGGCATTGATCAGCAATAATCTGGCCCACTGCTTTGGCGACAGGGATTGCTGATGTTCCTTTGCGCTTTTCAGGTTACCCAGCCAGTCACTGGCTACATGACTGACCACGTAAGACTGGCCCGCTTCCTGATGGGCAAAGGTGTCGGGTACGTTCATGCCCAGGAGTCTGGCGATGTTAGCCATTAGTACCTGGTTGCAGGCACTTAGCTCACAGGGTGCCGGGTTCAGGTAAAAATGCCGGTTACTCACCGGGTCCAACCGTGTTTGTAACTGCGGGCATCCTGCCACTGCCACGCCCGGCTGCAGTTGGTTCAGGGAAAAGGCCGGCTCTGGCCCTGCCCGATGGTTGATGAAAGGAGTGATCAGCCCCCCGATAACAGCGGACTCCTCAACAATGCTGGAAAACTGATACCACAATGGCGAAGGATGGTGCTCAAACTGTTTTTTGATGCGCTCACTCCCGGTCACTCCTTGTATCCGGAAAAATCCCCTGCCTTTTTTTGCACTGTCGCTCAGGGATATGGAGTGCCACAAATCACCCTGGCTGGCAATCACCTGGCAAATCGCCTCAGCCAGCTGGCGCCACGCTTTTCGGCCGTGTTCATTCTGACAGGTAGCAAAACAGTCCAGCTTATTCATAAAAAAACAGCTTCTTACCCGCATCACATCGAGGCAATCGGCATCGTGGAGCAGACTGCGCAGGGTCTGTATCTCCTCAGGCAGATACTTACAGGCATCCGGATAATCTTTATTGCGAACCGCTTCGCCGCACTGCCAGGCCAGGTTCTGGGCAATGCCACAATTACGCAGGTGCTCCATCAGGTTGTCAGCACTGGCCCGCTCCCACTCAGTCTGGTCTTCCCCATCATCCTCACGGCCGGAGTCATGGAACAGGCAGGCCTTGACCAGCAGCGGTACCATGCGATCGGGAAATGCCAGTGCCGGGCGATCTTGCTGCTCTTTACGCAGCTGCAGTACTGCCAGTGCCCAGGTGGCTGTCCGGCAGCTGTGCTGAAGGCCGTGATGAAGCCGGGCAATCTCCTGGCCACTGGTCGCACCGGGCCTGTAAGGTTGGAGCAGTGCCGTTTTTACTGGTGTCTCAGTGGCTTTGATCCACTGTCTGTCGAGCTTGCTGTCTGTTGATAACCCGGACGATTCCATGATGCCTGCTTTTCTGACCGACTGGTCGCCAACAGTATGGGTTGTCGACCTTTTGAGGCCATCCACAGCGATATCTGGCTCAGTAGCAATAACCGTTCTGTTATGCCCGGCTTTGCCCCCAAAGGAGGAGTTAATTTCGGCAGCATTATTGGAAAGATCGGCGTACAGGGACTTTACATCTCTTTCCGTACCAACTTTTCTGACGAAAGCTCTGGCTTCCTCAAGCTTGTGATGATCATTGTTGGCGCTGCTGGCGGCCACCGTATTGCTGATATTGGTACTAACGTAATAAAGACCTGTTGACATAAACATATACTTATACTTATAAACTGTTGTTATTAAAGAACTTGTACGTTTTCTGATCATCAGGTAAAGAAAAAGTTCCATCGAAACAGTATTGAGTACCTTGTCTTGCACTTAATGCTATAGCTGCAAGTGTCGCTCTGCTTGCGAATTCCCAGCAACTTGGGCACCCCACCGGTCGGTTGCTGCTTTGGTCCCCCTGCGGCTGTTTGAAGGGTTCAGCGATTACCTGAAAACTGACGTTTATGCCATTTATTGAATTCACGCTTTTTTTCGTTGTTCATGAAACTAAGAAATCAAGCTTTCTGTTGATTTGGATCAATTACCACGATTCAGGATTTCATTTGGTTAACTACTTATCTGCCCTGCTCAATTCTGCAGCCAGTGAATCCGGATCCAGCGAAGAGCAAAACTCCCGGGCCATCGTTGTCAGCTCAGCTGATGTCAGCACCAAGGCATTACTCAGGTTCAGCGCTTGCTGTAAACAGGAGCGATCAGAATGAGATAATTTAACACGTGCATCTTTTGTCACGTTTGTTATGCCAATCAGTTCCTTTGGAGAAGATAACTTACGGGTGCCCTGTATTAATTGATCATCACCAAGTCGAGTATCGCCATTCCTGGCTTCCCAGCAGACGGTCAGGCTCCCACCATTAGCGTTGGTCTTGTGATACAGATATTGAAAAAATGCTTGTTCGACAGATTGCCAACAATGTTTCTTCAAATCTTTCAGCTTCTGTTCCTCTTCACTTGAGATTTGCATGTGCCTCCATTCCCAGTCGGGCCATTCGCAGTCGGGATGGACGGAGTACAGAAATCTTTTTGCTTGCAAAGGTAATTCAAGATAAGCCTGAATAGACATAACAGATTCTTCCATTATTGCATGAATCTGCAAATCGCTTAAGATCGATAGTCCATTCGTTTCATCTTTATTTTTCAAGTTCCAAAGTCTGGCTTTCCGATGTATTTCAAGATCATGAAATATCACCTGCTTTTGTCTCAGCTCGTCAAACTCCGAACTATCCCGAAATACCCGTGGCAAAATGGCGTTGGCCATATCAAAAATGTTAGTTTTATTCCAATCTGGTTCACCGATCATAATCACTGGGCGCTGATGGTTTTTTCCAGCCCGCATCATGGGAAAGGCGGCCTTGTGTGCCAACATGCGTCCTATATCCGGAACTCCCGTTGGATTATTGGTCCAGGAATCATTCAGCGATGAGCAGGTGATCAAGGACTCAAAGGAATCTGAATGCCCACTGTGGCCGTGGGTAACCAAAACGGGTTCTGCCAAGGCCTCAAGTTTTTCCTGGTCATTCGACTTGCCCGTTTTTTCATAGCCATAAAGATACGTGTACCATTTTTTCCGGGCATCGGCTATGTAAGGCTTCAGTTCATCAACGCCCTCCAGACAATCCAGGAATGTGTGATATCCGTTTAGAAAGCGGATAGGGTTGTTATACGCCGGTATTTCATTTTTGTTTCGACAATAGGCTGTGTCCGGGTCCAGTAAACCGGATGCCAACGCCTCCCGGACAAAATCGATAGTCGAAGGCTTCGAGAAATCAGCGCCTTCCAGTGCTTTGTCTAAAGCAGAAAGCCAATCGTTAATGTCACTATTACCATTTATAAACAGTTTTTTGATATCCATGAGTCGTTTTATAATCTGACCATCTGCTATGTCCTTGATGCTGTTGTGCAAGCCGGAGTGCAAGGTATCTGCCAATATTTCCCTTTTTCCCCCACCAGATAAATCCGCTTCATCTTCGAAAAAGAGCTTACGTACTATGTCATTGCCAAGCTGCGCAGCCATTTGTTTCAGTAGAGCATCACTGTCGAGCAGCCCGGTTAAGTCCTCTTGATCGCACAGTTCTTCGATTTGAGAACTCTTTGGCGTTGCCTTTTGAATCGGTTTATCGGGCTCTAATATTTCCAACTGGGTAGGGGCACCACCCAAATCCTGCCTCGACTGCCAGCTGCGACCGTCATCCAGGGAGTACTCGGGAAATACATGGACGGTATTGCTTACCAATCGGGAGGCAATGCCAAAATAGCGGCAAAACGTTACAAATATCACGGAGCGATGCACGCAAGCCCCTTGCCGATTTTGCAAGAGATACTGGAAGAAGCCTTTACTCTGCTCCGGTTTGGCCTTACCGGTAAACTGTTGACAATAATTGGCAATTGCCTCAATGCGTTGCCTGGGAGACTCTGCCTGTTGAATAGCAACCAAGTCTTTACGCAGCCCTTCCGGAAATCCCTGAATTTTCTCAAACAGGGGATCAATGCTGGTTTTTATGGTGCTTGAACAGCATGTTTCCGGACGATCTGTCCAGTCTTTCACAAGCTGCTTACCAGTAAGCGACGTATGGCGTTTACTTGACTGTCGTTGAACCACGTAAGTAAAGGCTATGGTTTCGTTTCTTTTGGCAGCAGGTACCACTACGCTGTGCAGCCCGGAATAGTCGTCTCTGCGCAGATGGAATGGCAGGTCGGGCTCAAGGCTCATATCGATAATGTCTTCATGGGCACTCAGACCCGGGAGCCTGAACAGGCCATTGACCGCTTTCAGGCGGATATGTGCCTGGCTTTGATTAACACCAGTCATCATATTTTTCCCACTGGCCGGATGCCTGGGTAACGTGACCTTAACCGGCACTGGGGGCAAATCATTAATGATGATGGAACCGTCAGCCGAGACAATGACATCCAGGCAACGGAATCGATACTCTGCTGGATGGTATTCGCTGTCAGCAAAGTAGCTGCCAATCACCCGGTCTGCCTTGATTCGGCGCTCATAATCGGTGTTTAAGTTCAATAGCTCTTGTGTGATTTGCAAAGATTCCAACAATATTTTGTCTCTGCGTTTTCGTTTTCTCTTGTCTTGACCGGTAATGAGCCTCGCTGTCAAGGCCCCTGCCATGCGCGATAATGTGGACTTTTTTCCGGATCCGGCATGACGGCTGCGGGCTGATTGGCAAGCGGCTTCGACGGTTTGTTTTTCCGAGCTTGATGCTTCACTGATCGGTCCGCAATGGCCACCGGGTTGTACGTCTTTGGTTTTATCTCCGGTTTTCCCAGCGGCTAAAACCGTCAAGGCCCCTGCTATGCGCGATAATGTGGACTTTTTTCCGGATCCGGCATGACGGCTGCGGGCTGATTGGCAAGCGGCTTCGACGGTTTGTTTTTCCGAGATTGATGCTTCACTGATCGGTCCGCAATGGCCACTGGGTTGTGCGTCTTTGGTTTTATCTCCGGTTTTCCCAGCGGCTAAAACCGTCTCTGGCGTGACCTGATCAGATGGCGGGCTGACAGGACGAGTCAGCAGTTGTCGCAGCTCTTTCCAACAAGCGGGCCACAGATGAACCGGCTGTATACCGTGATGGGCAATCAACCGGTCAGCATGCGGCAGATATCCCTGCCCTGTTTTTGCCATGGCTTGTTGTTGGGCGGATGTTAATAGAAACGCGGTGTCCGGGGCCATGCCGGTATGCCCGAAGCGGTGGTTAAACCACTGTTGTTGCCAGTATCGGTAACAGGCCTGGGTCAGGACATCGTCGGTAATATCCGGTGCCAACGACAGGCCGGACGCTTGCCACTGCGCCCGGGCCAGCAGAGCGATGATTGCCTGCCGGGCCTGCGTGCCATCCAGATCCCTGTGGACAGTGATCTCATGGCGATCTTCCCTGAGCAGGGTGCACGCACCGAGGCGAACCAGCCAGGGACGCTCCAGGTTGGGTATGGTGGTATTAAGCCAGGTGCACAGGGCTGGCTCAACCGTACCTTTATACTCTGTTGCCACCGGCAGGCCCGATAATTTGTCCAGTGTCGTTTTTGCTGCCAGTAGATAGAGCTGGTAGTGCTGGCTGAACTGTTGCCTGATTGCCCTGTTGCTGAAGTCGCCACCTTCGGCAACGGCCCTGGCCAGTCTTTGCAGATCCAGGCTGGTGGGGCGCAACGCCAACTTTTGCTTCTCCAGGCATGACCGCAGTTGACAGTGCCACCGGGCCAGTAACGCGGCCACAGCTGTCGCGGTCTGCGGCAGCACTTTACCGGCAATCGCCTGCAGTTCCGCTGGCTGGTACTGACGGATGGGCAGATAGCGGAATCGCCCTGCCAATGCCGGTGACAGGGCTTTGCGACCACCGTAGTGCGGCGGGTTGATGGTGGCAAACAGATGAAAGCCCGGTTGGGCATCACCGGCCAGAATATCATTCAGCTCACCTTCCAGATGTTGGCTGCCGATCCGGTTGAGTTCGGCAATGACCACGATCTCACCGCGGATTTTTGCCCGGTCGATAGCGTTGCGCACGTCGTCCCAGGTGCAATCGCAGGCGTTCAGGCTGTGGACTTCAGGCAGGGTTTGCTGGCGTGCGCTTAACTGCTGTCGGTAACTGTTGATCAACAGTTGCAGGATAACATCTTTACCCCGGCCGGCCGGTCCCTCAATCAAGGTGGCCAGACGCCCGCTGTGTTGCCGTTGCTGTTGGTTCGCCTGCTGGCAACGGCTCAGATCCTGCCCCAGGCAATGCACCAGTTCACTAACGGCAGCCCCGGATGTATCAAATTCGGGTTTGAACTTAGCCACTGTCTCGGTAAATGTCCGGTTGATGTCAGTCAGGGTTTTGTCCCTGACTTGTTCGGTCAGGGTCTTGTCCACCGGGTATTGACTGGCAAACCAGATCGCCAGGGCGGTCCGGGCATCCTGGTGGGTTGCGCTGATGGCCGGGTCAAGCACATCGTGGAAGCCCTGCAAGACCAGCCCGTGCAGCTGGGCAGGGGTAACTGGTCCGGAGGTTACCGGCTGGCTCTGATCCAGATACCAACTCACCCAGGCGCAGATATCCGTCAGGTCCCTCGGGGTAAACTCGTGATCCGGCAGCAGCTCCGGGTAATACTGCCAGAGAGCCATGACACTGTCGGCGGCCTGCTGTGCCAGCGCCTCTGCCTGGCTTTCGGGCAGATGCCATTGCAGCGAGGTCAGCAAGGCAGGGGCCACCACCCGGTCGCGCAGAAAAGCCCGGTCCAGAGGCGGGTAGTAAACCGTGGGCATGAGTGCTTTCAGGGTCGGGTCCAGCTGTCGTCCGTCGTAGTGATCCGGGTTGCCGGTGAGAATCACCCGGTGGTTGAGGCTGACGGTGACCGGATGACCATCGACATAGACACAGGGGGTCGGCTCCCATAATCCGTTCAGTGCCGCCAGCAGGCCGGTTCTGGCCAGGTTGGCTTCGTCCAGCACCAGGGTAACATACTCCCCTTCAGCGCCGGGCTTGGTGTTGGCCCACGCCATCAGTGCCTGATCCTGCTGCTCCATAAAGCGGTCATTACTGTCCGGTTGCTGCCGCCACTGCCAGCATTTCATCAGGGTCTGCTCACTGTCCGAGGGTCCCAGGGAGAGCACCCGGACTGGGCCGCAAGCCCTGGCCATCTTAGCTGCAAAATAACTTTTGCCGGTGCCGGTTTCACCCTGCAGGAAAATCACCGGTGCCTCGGCCAACCGTGTCCGTAATCGCGCCAGACGACGGCTTTCACGATCCTTCTGGTGGGTTCGGGCGTGACAGAGATCACTGGCCAGTGCCTGCAAGGGCTCTGCTGTGGAACCCTGCCAAACCAGTGACCGGCTTAACTGCTCACTGATACGCGCTGATGCCGCTTCGCTGGGGCCTGCCGCCCGGGCCAGGGTAAAGCAGTCTTTTGCCAGGGTGTGGATGGCATCAGAGCGTGTCTGCCCGGACATCAGAGGCAGAGACCAGCCCGCCGTCAGGGCATCTTCCAGCCGTTTGATCTGGGCCGATGGCCGGATGGGCAAGTTGCTGTGGGTGCAAAAGTCCCCGGGGTTGATCTGTAACTGGCAGGCCATCGCCTGTTGCTGTGCCTGAGGTGCCTGGGCAACCAGCAGAGCGCAGAACTGGTCAAGTACTTGCTGTTCGGAGTCGGAATCCAGCGGTTCGTCAAAGGATAATGACCACAATCCAGCTTTACCGGGGGCAGGCAGTGCCGGGCCAAAGGCTCTGGCCAGCTGCCACAGGTGATCTTTGACAAACGTCCGGTCCAGTGGCCGGGCACTGGCAATAACGCCCTGCAAACGGCCGGGATCTACCCAGTGGTTCCCGTCAGCATCGGGTAGCAACCGTCGGCAGGCTACCTTGATGAAATCACGCACGGAGGCCGTCTGTCGGGTACGGTGGGTCAACAGGCTGTCAATGCCCTTGCGCCAGTGCCGGGGTGCCAGCGCAGAGGCATTATCCCGGTGTTGCGCCTGCCGGGCGGCCAGGATCAGACTGTTCAGCAGGCCTTCGGTAAGGGTGGGCAATGGCTCACACAGAGTACGGGGGATCGTCCTGAACGCCTCGTAGAGTTTGGTGATGGTCTGTTCAGGCAGGTCGGCGCGGTTGATGTCGTGCCGCCTGGCACAGATGGCCCAGATATCCGGCTCGGGACACGGCGTTGCTCTGGCCAGTGCGGCGCTGAGCAAGGGTGACGGACTACTGTCTGACGCCGACCAGAGCACAGTGATGCGGGCTCTCGGGTAGCTGAGCAGCTCGCCGTTCACCAACAGGGGCTGGGGCTGCACGCAGTAGAGTGGCTCCAGCGCCTGCAGCAGCTCCGGGTTGCTGGCCAGCCCTCGAAAGACTACGGGAGTTCCTGCTTGCAAGGCCCTGTGCAACCGGGTCGGACAACGACCAAACCGGGCCTGTTGCTCTGAAGTAACGTGGATATTGTCAAACAGCTGGCTAAGGGTGGTCTGTTCGTTGACCTGAATCACCAGTGGCGGTTCCGGCTGAGCGGCAAGCCAGGCAATGGCTTGTGGGGCTTGTTGGTAAAGCACGGTGGCGCAGTACCGGTTCCCGGTGAGCGCGGCAAGTAACGCTTGCTGTCTGGTGCTCGCTGACTTGCCCGGTAATTCCGATTGCCACTGTGGGGCAGCAACCTGCAGTACCGGTTTTATCCCCGTTGCCTCCCAGATGCCCTGCAAAGCACCCAATAGCCGGAACCAGAGCGTGGTACTGAGGGGGGCGGTGACAATAACCGCACCACCGGCCCGGATCTGCTGCTCCAGCAGGTTATTGGGGACGGCATAACCCTGCTCAATACGTATCGGATTCAGCCACTGGGCCATTCTGACCGGATTGATAAGGATATTGTGCTGCCCGGCAGTCCTGTCAGGTGCCTGGTCATCCTTGCTATCAGGGTTGCTATCCAGCGAACGGAACAGCGTGACCAGCTCCTGCTCAGCAACGGGCATCCGGTAAAACTGGATACCCCGGGCTAATTGGCGAGTCTCACCATTGCATGGGTACTCCTTGCGCACCAGCAGCTGGCGGATGGACTGTTCAAAGGACAAATCGTGCCAGTCAGCCCCCTTCAGAATGACCTGTTGGCCAGGCCGCAGCTGCTCAAGCTGGCCGGGTATGTGCCGGATACGCCCCTGGTGATCGACACCGGGACCACCAAACAGCAGCGAACGCCAGTGGCTGTGCAGATGGCAATCAATGGTAACCACATCGCCATCGTCCCCCGGGGTGCCGTGGTATTCAGGCAGCAAAGCGGTGTCAATGGCATCCGGAATCTCTTTATCGGAGGTTTGGGTCTCAAACTGCCAGCTGTTACCCGGGCGATTGACGCGGCGCCAGAAGTCAGCCCCCGGAGCCTGATCGTTGCTGCCCATTGTGGTTAGCTGCTCGGGGCTGGCCAGTACCAGCAGCGAGACATGGTTACCCAGGGGGCGCTTCTCTTTTTTTGTCCGGTCGTATAGACATGGGTTCTCAGGGTCCAGCAGTTCATTGAACGCTGGCAGCTCATCGCTGGTGAAAGAACGAATGTCCAGTACCAGCGTCAGCGGGGTATCGCTGGCAAAGAGTCGGCCAGACTCAAGGACGGGCTGGCTGTCAGCCGTAATGTGCAGACGCTGCACCAGGTTGTCTTCGCACAAATCATCGGGATGGGTGATAAGCAGCACATTCCCGCCGCTGTCACTGGTCCGGGCGTGCAGCAGACTGCGTACCTCTTGATCAGAGGCTACAAAATGAAAATCGAATGATCGGCCAGGCTGTGCAGTGGGATACTGCCGCACCGCTCTGGTTTTTCCGGTTGTCTGGTGTTTTGCGCCAGGGGACGTTGCGGGGGATAATTGCCCTGGTCCAGCAGTCATCTGAATCTGAGGGGGTAATTCCTTGATTTTGTGGTGTATTTCGGGCTTGTTGTTTTTACCTGGACATAAATTGTCAGTGATTAACACAACGGATTGAGAAGCGTCCTGAATATTCATAAAAATCCTTTTTTTCTTGTATTTCCCTGCCTCCTTGGACAAATAGACACATAAAAAGTTCAAAGTCCCGGGACCAGAACAAGAGTCTGTAACAGACCACACGATAGATGATATGACCCAGATCCGTCAGGAAGTGAAACTGCGGGATGGCAAGGTGGTGGTGCGTGGTCAGGCGGTTGCCCGCAGAAAGGTGAAGTCGGCAGATATTGTACTTTCTCATAAGCCTGGTTTGCCGCTGGCGGTGGTGGAAGCCAAGGCCAATCAGCATGAGATCGGCAAGGGGATGCAACAGGCGCTGGATTATGCCCGTCTGCTGGATGTGCCGTTTGCCTTTGCATCCAATGGTGATGGTTTTATCTTCCATGACAAAACCAATCCGGCAACCCTGGAAACCGAAATCCGGCTGGAAGACTTCCCATCACCGGAACAGCTCTGGCAAAAGCTCTGCCTCTGGAAAGGCTATACCGAACAACAATTGCCCATTATCACCCAGGATTACTACGACGATGGCAGCGGCAAGTCGCCCCGTTACTATCAGCTACAGGCCATCAACAAAACCGTAGAAGCAATCTCAGCAGGCCAGGATCGGGTACTGCTGGTGATGGCAACAGGCACCGGCAAAACCTACACCGCCTTCCAGATTATCTGGCGACTGTGGAAAGCCAAGAGCAAGAAGCGCATTCTGTTCCTGGCGGATCGCAATGTGCTGGTGGACCAGACCCGCATCAACGACTTCCAGCCCTTCGGCACGGCCATGACCAAAATCACCGGCCGCAAGGTAGACCCGGCTTACGAAATCCACCTGGCGCTGTACCAGGCACTCACCGGTCCGGAAGAGCACCAGAAAGCCTACAAAGTGGTCCGTGTCGATCTGGATGTAGATCTGCAAGGCTGGCGCCCCACCAAGGGCCAGACGGACAAACACGGTGAAGTGATCGAAGACCGTATTTACAACCAGAAAGACTTTGACCGCACCCTGGTGATCGACGAACGCACCCAGCTGGTGGCACAGACCATCACCAGCTACCTGAAACGCACCGACCTCATGGCCAAGACCATCGTCTTCTGTAACGACATTGACCATGCCGAACGGATGCGTCGTGCACTCATCAACCTGAACCCGGAACAGGTGGCCAAAAACGACAAATATGTGATGAAGATTACCGGCGATGACGACCTGGGCAAGGCGCAGCTGGACAACTTCATCAACCCCAAAAAGCCCTACCCGGTGATCGCCACCACTTCTGAACTGATGACCACCGGCGTCGATGCCAAAACCTGCAAACTGGTGGTTCTGGATCAGTCCATCCAGTCCATGACCAAGTTCAAACAGATTATTGGCCGTGGCACCCGGATTGATGACCGTTACAACAAGTTGTGGTTCACCATTCTGGATTTCAAAAAGGCGACAGAGCTGTTCCGTGATCAAATCCATCCAGGACATCATGCGCAAAGACGCCGGTGTCGATGGTGATGCCCAGCGTTTAGGCCAGATGTCCTGGCTGCTGTTCCTGAAAATCTTCGATGCCCAGGAAGAAGAGCTGGAGTTTGAGTTGGACGACTACCGCTCACCCATTCCCGAAGAATACCTCTGGCGCAACTGGGCGGCAGACAAACAGGGCATGACCGGTGATGAGCTGCTGGGCTTTATCAACAACGACCTGTTCCCGGACCTGAAAAACCTGATCGCCCCTGTGGATAAAAACCCCCGGGGCTTTGTGGTAAAGGAAGCCTTCAGCGATGCCTTCAACTACATGAAAAACGGTACCCTGCTGCGTCAGGTGATCAACAAGCTGAACGAGGTGGATTTTACCGACTCCAAAGAACGACACCTGTTCGGTGATATCTACGAGCAGATTCTGCGGGACCTGCAAAGCGCCGGTAATGCCGGTGAGTTTTATACGCCCAGAGCCGTCACCCGCTTTATGGTCAATCGCATCAACCCGCAGCTGGGCGAAAGCATTATGGACCCGGCCTGTGGCACCGGCGGCTTTCTCGCCTGCTCGGTGGATCATTTGAAAGACCAGGTGAAAACTGCTGCTGATCATCAAACCCTGCAACAGCAGATCCATGGTGTCGAGAAAAAGCAGCTACCGCACCTGCTCTGCACCACCAATATGCTGCTCCACGGCATCGAGGTGCCGGTGCAGATCAAACACGGCAACACCCTGAACAAGCCGCTTTCCAGTTGGGATGATCAGGTAGATGTGATCGTCACCAATCCACCGTTTGGCGGCACCGAAGAAGATGGCATTGAGAAAAACTTTCCGTCAGAAATGCAAACCCGGGAAACCGCCGACCTGTTCTTGCAGTTGATCATTGAGGTTTTAAAAGACGGTGGCCGTGCGGCAGTGGTTCTGCGCGATGGCACATTGTTTGGCGAAGGGGTCAAAACCAAAATCAAAAAACTGCTGACGGAAGCCTGCAACCTGCACACCATCGTGCGCCTGCCCAACGGCGTGTTTAATCCGTACACCGGCATCAAAACCAATATCCTGTTCTTTACCAAAGGTCAGCCCACGAAGGAGATCTGGTTCTATGAGCACCCTTACCCGACAGGTGTAAAGAACTACAGCAAAACCCGCCCCATGAAGTTTGAAGAGTTCCGGCAGGAGATGGACTGGTGGGGTAATGAGGCGGACGGTTTTGCCACACGGGTAGAAAATGAGCAAGCCTGGAAGGTCAGCATCGACGAGGTGACCGTGCGCAACTTCAACCTGGATATCAAAAACCCCCATGTAGGCGAAACCATCAGCCACGACCCGGACGAACTGCTGGCCAGCTACCGGCAACAGCAGCAGGAACTGGAAGGGCTGCTTGGACAGTTGCAAACTATCCTTGGCGAAGCACTGACCAGCCGGAGCGGGAGATAACGTGGCCGACACCGACCTTAACATTGCCATTTATGAAGCCAGCCAGGGGAATATTCAGGTACTGCTGGACCAGGAAACCATCTGGCTGTCCCAGCGACAACTGGCAGAGCTGCTGGAAACCAGTATTGATAACATCAGCCTGCACCTGAAAAACATCTACAAAGAGGGCGAGCTCACCGCCGGGGCAACTACCGAGGATTACTCGATAGTTCAGCAGGAAGGCCAGCGGCAGGTACGCCGGAAGGTCAAACATTACAACCTGGACGCCATTATCTCCGTGGCTTACCGGGTTAACTCCCGCAAAGGCACCCAGTTTCGCCAGTGGGCCACCAGCACCCTGAAAGAGCACCTGACCCGTGGTTACACCATCAACCAGCAGCGGTTCGAGCAGAATGCCCAGGAGCTGGAAGCGGCCCTGAAGCTGGTGCGCAAAGCGGCGGCTTCTCCGGAATTGCAGGCAGACACCGGTCGTGGGCTAGTGGAGGTTATCAGTCGCTATACCCAGACCTTTCTCTGGCTGTCAGGAAGAGAGCCCTTCATTAACTTCCCGATGACACTCGATCTCCGCTCAGGATGCACGGACGAAGGGTGTGCCACAACCGCACATCATTTCAATGAGTTTGACGTGTACAATCTCCGTTCACCCTGAGCGTCCTTCGGCTCCGCTCAGGATGCACGGACGAAGGGTGTTTGGTATGATCCATCAGTCTGGAGCCTCTCCCTTCTACTCTTCCTCAGAACCCAGGGTGAATGTGTTATCCTTGCCAGCCTTTAACCAACTACCGAGGATTCCTCAGAAGTTCAACGGGAACCATTCATGTCTTTCTTTGTATACATCCTGCAATGCGCAGATGGCAGTTATTACACAGGACACACAGACAACCTGGAACAGCGACTGGCCCAGCATCAGTTGCGGTATTTTCCAGACTGTTATACAGCCAATCGCCTACCCGTTGAATTAAAGTATCAACAAGCCTTCCCTTCCCGTGAGGAAGCCCTGGCGGCCGAACAGAAAATCAAGGGCTGGAGCAGGAAAAAGAAAGAGGCCATGATGCGAGGAGATTGGTCACAGGTGTCCCATCTTGCCCGTTCTTATTCAGCGCCTTCCGAACCGCAAAACCCCGTGCATCCTAAACAACCAAACCCCGTGCATCCTAAACAACCAAACCCCGTTCATCCTGAGCAACCAAACCCCGTTCATCCTGAGCCTGTCGAAGGATGTGGACTCCGAACCAACAACGAAGACCGTGCCAATCACCCTTCGACTCCGCTCAGGGTGAACGGAGATTGTACAAACAATGACTGAGCAACTGATCGTAAATCACCTCTCTACGCTGGCGCTGGCGGTGCAGAACAAATCCGCTTCTGGCCGAGGTTCCGGCAAGAAGATTGACCTTTATGGCATTAAGAAACTGCGGGAGCTGATTCTGGAGCTGGCGGTCCGGGGGAAGCTGGTGGCGCAGAATCCGGAGGATGAGCCTGCTTCCAAGCTGTTGGAGCGGATTGAAGCCGAGAAGGTGAGGCTAGTTCAGGAAAGGCAAATAAAGAAACAGAAGCCTTTGCCATTAGTTACTGAAGATGAGAAACCATTTGAACTTCCAGTTGGTTGGGAATGGGGGAAGCTGGGAAATTGATCCAGCAATATTCATTATGGTTACACAGCTTCAGCCAAACATGATTCTGAAGGAGTTAGGCTACTTCGAATAACCGATATTCAAAACGATAGAGTTGATTGGGAAACAGTACCAGCCTGCGAGATTACAACTGAAAACTCTGAAGCATATAAGCTGGAAAGCGACGATATATTGATAGCCCGAACCGGAGGAACAGTAGGAAAATCCTACTTAGTTGAGAACATCAGTGTTCATGCAGTTTTTGCGTCATACCTGATTAGAGTAAAGAGAATCTCTTCTATGTATGCGCCATTTATCAAAACTTATCTCAGCAGAAACGCATCGTCACCAAAGTCGATGAACTGATGACCCTGTGCGACCAGATTGAACAGCAGACCGAAGCCAGCTTGTCCGCCCATACGACACTGGTAGAAAACCTGCTGGCAACCCTCACCAACAGTGCCAATGCCGAAGAACTGAAGCAGAACTGGCAGCGCATCGCCAGCCACTTCACCACCCTGTTCACCACCGAGGCGAGCATCGACCAGCTCAAGCAGACCATCCTGCAACTGGCTGTGATGGGCAAACTGGTACCCCAAGACCCCAACGACGAACTCGCCGCCACACTGCTGGAACGCATCGCCGCCGAAAAAGCCCGGCTGGTCAAAGAGGGTAAAATTAAAAAGCAGAATCCGCTGCCGCCAATTGCGGAGGATGAGAAGCCGTTTGAATTGCCGGATGGGTGGGAGTGGTGTCGTCTGGAAGAGTTGACTCAGATAATAACCAAGGGCTCGTCACCTAAGTGGCAAGGAGTTTCATACACTGAAAACCCTTCTGATGTACTCTTTGTCACCAGTGAGAACGTCGGTGCTTTTGAGCTTATGCTTGATAAAAAAAAGTATGTTGAGCAAAAATTCAACGAAGTTGAACCTCGCTCCATACTGGCGAATGGTGACTTCCTAATGAATATTGTTGGTGCATCGATAGGAAGAACCGCGATTTATGACATTGATGATCTAGCTAACATAAACCAGGCCGTATGCTTGATTCGTATCTTTAAAAATCTTCTTTGCAGCTCATTCTTCCTTCAATTTTTCAATAGCTCTATCTGCATTGGCTATATGTTTGACAAGCAAGTTGATAATGCCAGAGCCAACTTGAGCATGGGCAACATCGCTAAGTTCTTAATACCTGTTCCACCAACGGCAGAACAACACCGCATCGTCACCAAAGTCAACCAACTAACAACCCTCTGCGACCAAATCAAAACCCACCTGCAACACCAGCAGCAAACCCGCCTGCATCTGGCCGATACGCTGGTGGAGCAGGCCGTCAGTAACCGTTAAAGTACACTTACCAGAAGCGCTCGCCAGTCAACCAAAGGAAGACATGATGCTAACCCGACTAAAACTATCCAACTTTAAGGCCTGGCGGGAGTCCGGTGATGTTCAGCTCAGGCCAGTGACTTTGCTGCTGGGGGAAAACTCCACAGGTAAGTCCAGCCTTTTGCAAAGCCTGTTGCTGATGAAGCAGACGGCCATGTCTCCGGATCATACGGTTCACCTCAATCTGGGAGCTGAAGCGAATGACTATGTGGATATGGGCTCATTTGAGGACCTGCTGACCCGAAACCCGGAGAAGCGTAAGGTCGGTATTGAGCTGGATATGGATGACAGTAAAAGCCTCTGTTTCTTTTCGGTGGAATATGCCCAGGATTACAAAAAAAGTCCGGTCATTGAAAGCATGAAACTGAGTACGGATAACGAGCACTGGTTTCGTGTCGCACGGACTGAACGGAGTGCATTTGGCATCTATCTTCCCGGTGAGACACGCACCACCTTGAAGGCACGCTCCTATGCGCCAGAGCGTGGTATTGCCTTTTCAGCAGATGCGATTGCAGCCATGGGTGAGTCGGGAAAAACGGTTCAGAACCTGAGCCTGCAACTGCGCCGGGAACTTGAAGCAATTTCCTACCTTGGTCCACTGAGAAACAAGCCTAAACGGACCTATATTTGGAATCGCACCCGCCCGGGGATCATTGGTGACGATGGTAGCAATGCGATACCCGCGCTTCTGGCCAGCGCTCAGGCCGGAAGGAGAAACGATGACAATCTTGTTGGCTCCGTATCCCGCTGGCTGAAAAAAATGAAGATCGCTGACAAGCTGGAGGTAAAACAGCTCAGTGCCGGTCATTACAGCGTGCTGATTCACCGGGATGGTGTGGTCGCTAACCTTCGGGATGTAGGGATTGGTATATCTCAGGTGTTACCGGTGCTGGTGCTGGCTTATTTTGCTCCGGCATATTCTACCGTTCTTCTGGAAGAGCCAGAGATTCATCTGCACCCGCAGGCTCAATCTTTGTTGGCGGAGTTATTTCTTGAGGTCAGCAAAAAGCGTCATGTGCAGTTTATTGTGGAAACCCACTCAGAGCACCTGTTCCGACGTATGCAGACATTGGTCGCTAAAAAGAAAGCCTCGCCTGAACAGTGCGCCCTGTATTTTGTCGAACGCCAAAAATCCGATGCTGTTCTGAAAACATTAACCATGGATGATTTTGGCAGGCTTTCCTACTGGCCAAAGAACTTCTTCGGCGATGCGACAGGGGAGGTGCGGGAACAGGCAAAACAAACCATGCTCCGGATGAAAGAGGAACGTAACCAATCATGAGTCGGCATGTTGTTGATACCAATGTTTTGATTGTTGCCAGCGGCGAACACCCTGACTCACCGTTTTCATCAGACAGGCATCCTGTCGAGGATGCGGGTGAGGCAGAAAAGGTTCTGGAGTGGCTGATGGACTTTGAGCTCAGCGGCGGTCGTATGGTGTCGGACTACGACTATGAAATTTTTGGTGAGTATGAAAAAAAGCTCACTGAACAAGATTATGGTCTGATGGTTCGGCGTACGAAGTTCGATAGGAATGAAATCGATTATGTTGCGCTTGAATGGGAAGATGATCCAGCCAATCCCGACAAGGTTGCCGTACTACCCAAACAACTAAAAGATGTTGTCCACGATCTTGCCGATAGAAAAATGATAGCTGCCTGCTTAAAAGCAAATGAGGATGGTATGGCCTGCACCCTCGTGAATGCCTGCGATACAGACTGGTACGACTGGCAAAAGCAACTTGAAGTAGCGGGCGTAGAGGTTGAGCAGATTATAGAAGAATGGTCCCGCAAAAAATGGAAAGAACACCATGACCGATGATTTCTTCCGCTTTCCCCACACGCCACACATTCAATGGTTGGGTTCTGGTGAACCACGGGGCGATAAACTGTTATCAGATTCCGAAGTCTATGAACTGCTGCATGCAAAGCTGACCGTGGAAGAAAAAGTCGATGGTGCCAATGTCGGCTTCTCTGTCGGCCCTGATGGGAAACTCAGGGCTCAGAATCGTGGTGCCTGGATTGAACGGGATATAGGCGGTCAGTTCAAGCACCTTTGGCGATGGGCAGCCCGTTACGAGGCAGATCTGATCAACCTGCTGGGTGAGCACCTGATTCTGTTTGGGGAGTGGTGCTATGCCCGTCATTCCCTGGCTTATGAGTCACTGCCAGACTGGTTTGTCGGGTTTGATATTTATGACTGTAAGGCAGACAGATTCTTCTCGGTTCCTCGCCGCGATGAGCTAGTTGCCCTTCTGGATCTTCAGCCAATCAAACCGCTTGCCGTGGGTACCTTTTCAATGGAGAAGTTAGAGGCACTGCTGAGCAGGCCATCTCACTACGGTGCAATCAACATTGAAGGTATTTATCTGAGGCAGGATCAGGGGGAATGGCTGAAGCAAAGAGCAAAACTGGTCAGAAGCGACTTTACCCAAACGATTGGTGAGCACTGGACCAGAAAAGGCATTATTCCCAATGAGGTTTTCGGCCAGAGATAACGGTAGTCTGTCGCTCGATTCCCTGTGATTTTTTGCCGCCAAAACGGTTCAATCTACACCACTAAAAAAGGGAGGGAGAAATCTACTTAAGGTTTTTTGACGACTGAGCATGCACAAAGGAAAATTTATCCGGCGAGTCTTTGATTACTGAAGACCGTAAGAAGTATTTGTTTATGAGTGACAGAAGGCTGCATTGCAGGTCAGAGCCTGATACCGATTAGTACCGTTACAGCCCAATCGAAAGTGGGGGCAATAGTGGGGGCAAACAGACAGATACAAAAAAGCCCGTAGTGTTTACTAACGCTACGGGCTTTACTGTATATGGTGCCGACACCAAGAGTCGAACTCGGGACCCACTGATTACAAGGCATCTATAACTGCTTCCCATAGCCATCCGTAAAATCCCACCACCCTGCTCTACACCCCTTGTTTCACGGGCTCTGTAGAAGATCGCATTCCCATAAGCTACCATAAGAATTTGCTTCATCCCACGCGAAACGGGGACTAAAACGGGGACTAAATTGAGCTTAGTCCCCACTTCCAAAAATCGAATAAATAGAACCATGGTTGGAGTTATTGATGCCACAGTACTCACCCACCCAGATTGAGAACATGACCATTGATGGCAAGAAGAAAATCAAGATCAGTGAGCCGGTCGGGGGGAAAGGTGAAGGGACGCTTGTCTATAAACAGCAAAAGAGTGATGTTGAGGCCTATTACCGGTATCGGGATAAAGGCGAAGACACCACGCTATTTATTGGCCGCTACAGCCGGTTGGGTAAAACCGGCCTGAAGCTGAATGAGATACGGGATAAAGCAAGGGAGTATGCCCGCATAAGACGGGAAATAGCGCCGGTTGATCTTAAGGATCATCTCAAGTTTGAAGAGGCCCGGCGGCTACAGGAAATGGAAGAACAAAAGCGTCAGGCCGCAATTGAAGCAAGCCACGGCACACTGGAAGACCTATGCGCCTTATATGCAGCCAGTCTACACCGCCGAAAGGCATCGTCAGCAAGGGATGTTGAGAACTCCCTGAAACGAAATGTAATAACCCCTTTCCCCCATCTGGCAGCTCGCAAGGCCAATACAATTACACCGGATGATTTAATACCTTTATTCCAGCGCGTACTGGAACGGGGCGTCACCCGAACCTACAACATGGTCAGAAGCAACCTTAAGGCGGCCTTTAATCTTGGTATGAAATCGGACCATGACCCCAGGCAACAGCTTGAGCATGGCAAACGCTTCAGCATCCAGTTTAATCCGGTGGATGCCATTCCAAGATACGCTGAGTTTGATCGGGTCAGGGAACGATCACTCTCCAATGAAGAGCTCCATCAAATGTGGCACCACCTTGAGTCTGGCAAAGAAACATGGAGCCCGTTGTATGGCCTGCTCTTGAGGTTCTGTTTTGTTTGTTTTGGCAATCGTCCTGAACAGCTTAATGATATCAAGTGGTCCGACATTGATTTTACCAAACAAACATTAATGTTTGTTGATACCAAAGGTAAAAACGCAATCCCAAAGAAACGCGTTATCCCGCTCACAAACAGAGCAATGGCCATACTGGAGCAGGCTCAGCGAATATCAGGTTGCTTTGATGGTCCCTTTATCATCACCGGTGGATCACCCATCGATATACGCAACCTTGGCCGCTTTGTGGGCGCCTACAACGACTGGCTGCAAGATAATGCAATGGCGGAAGGCAAGCAGCCTCCGGAACGCTTTACCGCAAAAGACCTGCGCCGCACAGCTACCCGCCTGTTTACCGATTGCCGTGTCCTCAAAGAACATCGCTACCTGCTGCAAAGCAGGGAAGATGGCAGTGTCGAGTCCAAACACTACGACCACGATGACAGGCTGCCAGAAAAGCGGGATGTCGCCAAAATCTACGACGATTACCTGAGCAGAATCATTGAAGGCGCGGCTAATGAGGAATCAGACAATGTTATTCAGTTCAAGGCAACGGTGCCCTCCATTGCATAAACCCTTTAACTGAGTTTATCCATACACGGGGAAATGGTTCTCGATAATGAGGATCACCCCGTGAGAACAGCGTCTTCAGACTATATCCCTGTTTCTTTGTTATCCAACCCAAAAAGCATCAAACCAAGCATCTTTATCCAGTTTAATAGTAAAATAAGACAATTCGTGATGAAATAAAATACAAAACTGGACTGCCTTACAAATAAACCTATAATTTAAACATAATATGCTGTATTCGCCTCACTAACCTGATAACAGAGGCCGTTATGTTAATTGAGTTCTCGACCACAAACTTCCGTTCCTTCCGTGAAAGGCAAACCCTGAGTATGGTCAGGGGTAAATTAAAAGATGACGATAAGCTGGATACCCACAGCTTTCCCTTCCCGGATAAGGCCGACATGGCCTTGCTCCGTTCTGCAGCCATCTATGGTGCCAATGCCTCCGGCAAGAGCAACCTGATCCGTGCCCTGAGAACCATGAAACGAGTCGTGGTCCAATCTGCAGGCTGGCAGCGGGGAAAGGAACTGCCAATGGAACCTTACTTGCTGTCCACGGAGACGACCCGGGAACCCTGCGAATTTGAAGCCTCCTTTTATGCCAACGGTGTCCGCTTTCAATACGGCTTCTCAGCGACCAGCGAGCGGGTTATGGAGGAATGGCTTTATGCCTACCCCAGTGGTCGGACACAGAGCTGGATCGAGCGCGCTTGGGACGAAGGTAGCCAATCCTACCAATGGGGCCGCATGGAGGCCTTGAAAGGCCAGAAGAAACTGTGGAAGGACAGCACTCGGGATAATGCCTTATTGCTTTCCACTGCCGTACAGCTCAACTGCGAACAGCTTCAGCCGGTGTTTGACTGGTTTGAAAATACGTTGAAGATTGTCGGCATCAATGGCTTTAATCCGGGATTTTCTATCAAATCGTGTGAGAAGGGTGAACGGAAGAAAGAAATTGTTAATTTCCTCAAGTCAGCTGACCTGAACATTACGGACATCAAGGTCAAGCCCAAAAAGATCAGCGCCAATGACTTACCGGAAGACATGCCGGATGATATGAAGCAATCCATCCTTCAGCAGTCAGAAGCCAAAGCGTTTGTAGATATCCAAATCATTCACGAAGGTGAAAATGGTGCTTCGGTTGCGCTCCCACTGCAAAATGAATCCGATGGCACCAGAAAGTTATTCGCCTATGCAGGCCCGTGGCTTGATGTACTTAAAGAAGGCAGCGTACTCTTTATTGACGAGCTGCATGACAACCTGCACCCATTAATCGTCCGGATGCTGGTCGGCCTGTTCCATAACAGCCAGACCAACCCGAAAAACGCCCAGCTTATGTTTACCACTCACGAAACCTCAATCCTCAGTCAGGAAGTGTTCCGTAGAGATCAGGTCTGGTTCGCGTCTCAAGAGGGGGCACAGGGTACACACCTAACCCCCCTTTCTGATTTCAAGGTACGCAAAGGCGCAGAGGATATTGAGCGTTACTATCTGGATGGCCGATACGGTGCCGTGCCCTACCTGCCGCACTTTTATGCTGATGTCTCTGTGGCAATGGGGAATTGATTGTGGCAGACCAGTTGTTCAAAAAGCGTAGAGCAAAAAAAGCAGCAGAGCTTTCCCGACAGCAAGCTAAACGGGAGTCTTATGACAAGGTTCTGATTGTCTGTGAAGGTACAAAGACCGAGCCCAACTACGTGAATGAAATCAAGGACGAACTAAAGCTATCAACCGCTAACGTATCCATAGCCCCTTCACCCGGTTCTGACCCACTCAGCGTTGTTGAGCATGCAGAAACTCTGGTCAATCTACAGGCTCGGCAGAAGCATTTAGACAACTACGACCGAGTATTCTGCGTGTTCGATAAAGACGAGCATGAAGAGCATGGCAATCGCTACAGCAAAGCCCTGAGCAAAATCAGTCAGATCAAAATTAAGGGTGTTACCTTTGCTGCCATTACCTCTAACCCCTGCTTTGAAGTCTGGCCGGTTCTCCACTTCGAAAGGCGAACAGCGCCTTTCTTACCCACCAGCAAGAGAACCGCAGCCCAGGAAGTCGCTCATCACCTTAGCCAGTACCTCCCTGACTATGAAAAAGGCAGGCAGGGCCTCTACAGCCAGATTAAAGGACAAACCAAACAGGCTATCACCTTTGCCAAAAGGCTTGAGCATGAAAACCAGAAAAGCGGCAGCGATAACCCCTCTACGCAGATGCATGTACTGGTCGATTACCTTTACAAACTGAAATGGGGTGAGATTGCCCGATAGCCGAAAGAAAAAAACTCCCAGGTCTTAATCAAGCACTTTCATACATGTCATAAAGGTGTAGTGGTCAAGTAAAAATGGACACCTGATTAAGCCGCTTTACTGAATTCCTGTTGCTCAAAGTCCACAGGGCTCACGTAATCAAGATAGGAATGAAGTCTGCGGTTGTTGTAGAACAAAATGTAATCAACAACCGCTGCTTCAACATCTGCTCTTGTTTCGAAAATATAATGGTCAGTCCTTTCCCTTTTCAG